>JAHFTM010000012.1:0-8006 GCA_023269335.1 Chlamydiia bacterium | reverse complement strand
GTGGCAGTCGCAGCACCCGCTTTAGCATCAGCTCCTGCAGCGGTAGCTGTTACGAATGCTACTGCAGTAACAACTGCAGTGACAGCAGCAACAGGTGAAGTTGCAGCAAACGTAGCTGCATCTGTAGATACGGCTCCAGCAGTTTCAGCTCCTGAAAGTACGACGGTAGCAGCTGAAGAACCAAGTGCTCCTAACACGCCAAAAAGAGCTGCTACGCCTCCAGTAACAGCTCCAACAACTGTACCGGCTGAAAGTAGCGTTGAAGATCTAGCAGCTGCATCGACAAGTCAAAATTCAGCGGTTCAGCCTTCTGTAAGAGTTGACGCAGGTTCAGAAGCAGCTACATCTGCGAGCGCAACATCAGACGCTTCAGCTACAGGACCTTCAACATCAGATGATGAGTCCTCCCCCAAAACCCCATCTCCTAAGTCACCTGAAACACCGTTAACACCTTCTGCAGTAACAACAGCTGCAGCTAGCGATACTGCAGAACCTCTTTCTGGGCGCACACGCAGTGGTACGGCATATCGACGCAAAACAGACGGTTAAGGTCTTTGCTGATTACAAACAAGAGCGAGCATAAGCTCGCTCTTTCCTAGTAGAAAATAAATCTGTCTGCTACCTTAAAAGAACTTTTTTTGAGGGACGCATCCTATGCACTACAAATTTCTTGGTAAAACCGGTCTTCAAGTGTCAGCTTTTTCTTTTGGTACAATGACCTTTGGAGGCGAAGCTGATGAAACTACATCTGCCGCTCTTTATCGTGAATGCAGAAATGCAGGTATTAATCTTTTTGACTGCGCCAATGTTTATCACAATGGAAAATCAGAAGAAATTTTAGGACGTCTTATCAAAAACGAACGAGCAGAAGTACTCATCTCAAGTAAAGCTTACTTCGCAACTGGTAAAGACATCAATGCTAAGGGACTTTCTAGAAGACATATCCTTCAAGCCTTTGAAGCTAGTCTTAAAAGACTACAGACAGACTACATTGATATCTACTATATGCATCGCTTTGACGAACACACTCCACTTGAAGAATCGCTTCGTGCAATGAGTGACCTTGTCACTTCTGGCAAGGTTATCTATCTCGGAGTGAGTAATTTTGCTGCCTGGCAAATCATGAAAGGCCTTGGCCTTTCAGCACTTCATAATCTATCTGCATTTCAAGTGATCCAGCCCATGTATAACCTCTTGAAACGCCAGGCAGAAGTAGAAATTTTTCCGCTCGCACAATTAGAAAATTTAGCTGTCATCAGCTACAATCCACTCGCTGGAGGAATGCTTTCCGGGAAATATTTGATAAAAAAACCAGCTGAAGGCACTCGTTTCAACGAAAAGAAAATGTATCAACTGCGCTATCAAGATAAAGCCTTAGAAGAGGCTACAGCACGTTTTGTAGCTTTTTCAAAAAGCCATGGCTATTCGCCTGTAAGCCTAGCGATTGCTTGGGTGGCAAGTCATCCTGCAGTGACCTGTCCAATGCTTGGGGCGCGAAGTCTAGCTCAACTTCAGGAGTGTTTGAAAGCGACAGAAATCAACATGACTCAAGAATTACGGAAAGAAATTTCTGCCCTGACACCCGAGCCACCACTTGCCACCGATCGCTCAGATGAGTTGTTTGAAGATCCAAATGTATTGCTGCAACAAAAATAGTGACAGAGAAGTAACAATCTGGCAATAAATAGCATTTATATAACCTAAATAAGGTATTAAAAATGCACGCCGCCAATGCTGTTTTTTCCTACATCTCCTCGGCTCTTATCCCCGCTTTCAGTGCGCTGTCCGAAGTAAACAGCGTCAAAAAAAATGAAGAGCAAAAAAGTGAAGTAATCGACATCTTTTATGGAGATCCAGAACTGAAACAAGCTCGTGAGAGAGCAGTTGCAGCCATCTTACAAGCACAATCTGCGGTAGCTCCAGTCGTTGAAGATTTATAAAATTACAGACAGTCATTTAGCGAGTGAAGGATGTATGTGATAAGCTCACAGATGTCTTTACACCGCTGCGGACTGACTTGAAGTGGACATTTCGTTAGGCAGTCGAGTAAGGAAAGTAAATTGAGTAAATGGACACTTGTACGCCAACTTTTTGGCAGTGTCACCCCACCTTCTTGTAGCCCTTGAAGAAACCCCTCCTCATACTCAGGAGGCATGTAATGCGCATAACGCGTCATGTTAGCTACATCACAAAGTGTGGATCCAGAAAAAGCAAATTCCCAATCTAAAATAGCTGAGATAGTCCATTTGCCTCTCTTTTGCGTAACTAAGATATTTGCCGGGTCATAGTCTGCGTGGACAAGATGATTTTCATTTGTTTGTGGAAAAAGAAAATAGTACTCATCAAAGTATGCACGCATCTTGGCAATGTCACTTTTTGTGATCTTTTCTCGAGTGGTAGGATACAAAAGACACTCTTTAGCAAAATGTGCATAGTCTTCTTGCGAAAGCTTTCGAGTAACCGTAAGCTCATGATCAAAAAAACCACTCGCACTAAAGCGATAGCTTTGAATGCGCGCCAGCATCAATCCCACTTCCCTCATTATCTCATGTATGTTAAGAGCTCCGCCTTGTAATAGCAGATCACGCAGCGTGTGGCCATCCATGTGCTGCGTGATGGCAAAACGCAAATTGCCTATGTCACCAATAAAATAGCTCTCAGGGACAGGAACGGTGGCTTGAATCAGCTGAGCTAGCTTCTGTTCTCGAAAAGCTGCATCCTGGTCACGTAGATAAATTCTCAAAATAGAGAGTTGCTCTTGCCCATCTAATGTAATTTCAACATTCAAATTGGCACAGCCGCCAGAAATGATCCGATGTGACAAAAATTTTCTCTCAGGATAGGCTTGCTGTACCATAGCCTCAATTTCATCGCGTGAAATCGTAAAATGCTGGTCGCTTTTTTCCCAATTTTTCTTAAACGTCATCGACACTCCTTCATAGCTGCAAATTCGGAATATGCTGATGAAGATAGGTTTCTACCCATCTTTCCATAATTGCCACATAAAGTTTTTCTACAATTCTAGCTGAGCTGTGACTTGCCTGTCTATGCGTTAAAAAGGAGAGACAAATAGCACCAACCTACCAGCTTTTCAAAGACAAAATTGAAATACGCTGACGCAGTTTGCCTTTTTCCCTATTATTTAAAGTATATTTTACTATATAATATTTCACATGAACAAAATTGAAATAAAATACCTACTTCTTATCATTGTTATTTTCACTGCAGCCTGTATCGAAACTGATATCTATCTGCCAGCGTTCCCTGACATGATGCACTTTTTTGGAGTCTCTGAAGAGGCTATTCAAAGCATTCTGACCTGGAATTTTTTTGGCATTTGCCTCGCCTGCCCACTTTATGGACCACTCTCTGACTCATTCGGTCGAAAAAAACCTCTATTAATAGCTCTTGGACTATTTTTAATTGGCAGCATGATGACAGTAGTTTCAAATGACTTTAACACTATGCTCTGGGGAAGGTTATTGCAAGGGATTGGTAGCGGTGGCTGCTTCACACTGGGAACAGCAATTATTTTCGATGCTTTTCAAGAACGTAAAGCCATTGCAGCGATGAACCAACTGAACACCATTATCCCGCTGATTATGGCAGCAGCGCCACTTTTAGGTGGCTATCTCAACTCTGCATTTGGCTTCCGCTCTAACTTTCTAGTAATCGCTCTTTTTGTACTGGCAAGCTTGACCATCTGCCTCTTTTTCTATGAAGAGACACTCCCCAGAGAAAAAAGAGCCCCACTACAAGCCAAAAAATTATTGAACGACTTCAAACTTGTCCTGACAAGCGTACCCTTTTGGCAGCTTATTTTAATATGCAGCTTTATTTTTGCAGGCTATTTGGCTTTTCTTTCAGCTACTGCAGTTCTCTTTGTCATTGAATTTGGCATCAGTAAAGCACTCTTTCCTTTGTACCAAGGAGCCATCTTAGCAGCCTGGGTGGTTGGCAGCCTCACCTGCAGTCGCGCGCTGAAAAAATGGGGTAATTATAAGCTGAAGATGATTGGAGCAGGGTTGATCCTGTGCGGTGGCATAGGACTTATCGTAAGCTCTTTGATTGCGCCTCTAAGCGCCAATTTTTGCACTCTTTTTATGCTGTTCTTCACCTTTGGTGCTAACTGGACATGTGGCCTATACTTCCCAGAAGCGATGGAACTTTTCCCTGAAACTAAAGGAATCGCTGCAAGTATACTGACAAGCACACGTCTTTTATTTACAGCTCTCGTTGTTGGCTTCACAGGTAGCTTGTACAATGCAACTATCTACCCAATAGTGGGTGTAGTCTGCGGCGTGATTGTTATTATCTTGCCGCTCATCATCCTTTACGAAAGAAAAAATCAAGGCAAAGCACTCGCGACTACGCTTGATTCATCGATGATTTCTCACTAGTAGTTCAAATCAAAAATTGTTCGAGTTAATTGTGATTTTAACTACTAGGCATTATACTGTCTGTTGCCTTAAACTCTGTTTCGCTTGCATCGATAGCAGATGCTCTATTGCAAGCCCTAACCTGAATTTAAGAAGGTTATTTACAATGTCTGTGACTATCACCATTTTGTATGATAACCGCTCTGACAACTGCCTTTTACAAGAAGGTTGGGGCTTTTCAGCGCTCATCGAATATCTTGGATTCAAAATCCTTTTTGATACAGGGTCTGATGCAGAGGCCTTTTCTAAAAATGCCGCCCTCCTGCAGCTTCCCTATCAAAAAATCATCCATCTTCTTTTTTCACATAAGCACTCAGATCATATTACAGGCTTCAAAAAGATTGTAGAAATGATGGGTAAAGATACGGCGCTTTATTTGCCAAAAACCTTCCCTTGGTTATTGGTACGGCATGGATCGAAACATTTGAAAAACACAACTGTCGTGCGTTCATTTGAAGCTATCGCTCCCCATATCTATTCCTTAGTACTTCGTGGAGGTTTTTGGATGTATGAGCAGGCGCTCATTTTAAAAACTCCCAAAGGCCTTGGCATCATCACTGGCTGCGCGCACCCAGGAATTGTGGAAATTATAAAAGCAGCTCAAAACAAGCTTCAAGATACTGTCGCCTTTGTCTTAGGTGGCTTTCATCAGTTTCGCTCATCATCTGATGAGTGTGCACAGATTGTACAACAGTTTCAAAAGATTGGCGTACAAAAAGCTGCTCCCTGTCACTGCTCTGGCGATATGTTGATCAATCAGTTTCAAGAAGCATATGGTGAGAATTTCTGTAAAGTAGGCACTGGCACAGTCCTCACTTTTTAGAGGCTGTAATGCTATTTTTTAGCCGCTCTACAAAGCTCGCTGTTATTGAATAGACCTGCGCAAGTTGATCTGGAGCGCCTATAATACCTGGCCGCTGTTTTCTAAAGGCATAAAGCGCCTCCGGTATATTCAGACGAATCTTATCAAGCTCTACACCTTTACCTAACTCCTCCATTATTTTTTGACGTAGATAATGACACAAAACTAACGTGCCTGTTCGACCAATTCCAGCCTTACAATTCACCTCAAATGGCGTCTTTTTTCCTTCCTGCTTTTCTTCGATCAGATCACAAAGTTTTTGTAAAAGCTCCTCACTCGGCGCTGCCTGGCCATCCTTCCAGCCATCATAATGGAAATGCGTGAGTGTTCTGGTTTCACGTCCTTCATTTTTTTTTTGCGACAAGTGTTGTCTGAACAATTCGCGGTTCCGCAAGACCACATCTTTCACTTTTTGCAAGCTCGTGAGTTGCCACATGCTCTATCTTCCAGCCATCTCTTAAGGGGATAGTGGCAAGCTTTTCTTTCGCCCAAAAGTTGTTATATAAGTCGGGCACTTCTGTAGTTTCTAACAGTGAGACAAAAAGTGTAACGCCCTGCTTGAGGGCGATATCATAAAAAAGGCCAGCCGCTTTAATAGTAGTAGGACATTCTGACAAAAAATAATTTCTTCGTTTGCCAAGTGTCACATCACTTGCCCAAAGGCCTTTCGTTTCACCAAAAATTCTCATCGAAAGGTTGAGTGTACTTGGGGCTTTCTTTTTCAGCTGAGCCGCCATTTTGCTACTCATGACCTGGTCATGGAGATATATTTTTTTTACCAGTTCTGGATCATTTTTTCCGCGCTTTCTGAGCTCTGTAAGTAACTCACGAGCTTTGCTGAAGTTATCAGCACATAGTGCACCTGCTTTGGCTTTCAATTCACCTACAAGCACCCACTCGGAATCAAAACGGTCATAGTGCTCTAAAACAACCACTTTCTTCGCTGTATAAACCTTGGCAATTTTTTCAGCCATCTCTCGAGCAGATTTTTCCAGTTTCTTTACTTTTTTTAAAAATCTAGCTTCAAGCTTGTAGCAACTACGTTTATGCACATTGAATTCTTTGGCATAAAAAAGTGCTTTGAAAAAAATCTTTATTATATCTTTTTTCTTATCAGGCGCAACATTCAATAGAGCATCAATAAGCTTGCCACTACCAATGCTCCCTTCATTTTTTCTTTGTGCCCAAAGTACAGTGCGCAATTCTTCATGGGGAAATAATTTCTCAAACTTTTTAATATCCATAATTGACCACTATAGTTATAAAAAATAAGACAACTATACTGAATTCAATTATTTTTATCAATTATACAGGACTGTTTTGAACAATAACGAATGTTTCAGCCATTTGATAAGCCATTTGCAAAAATGGTAAGTAAGAGCGGCGATCTTTTGATACTGCCACGAATATACTCCACAAAGTCTGTCTTCGGCATACGCAGATCATTGCCAAGCTTTTCTTTTTCATTCAGGTAGATCTTGGCTATATGCGTCACATAAAGTTTCCCAAGCTGTAGTTTTAAGTTTTCCTCTTTTAATTTTTCCAACATAAAAAAGAAAAAATCAACTACATACTTACCTGTAAAGGTGCCCTGTTTTGCTGTAAAATAATCGACAATTTTTACTTTTTTCTCATCATCTAAATCTGCACGCTCCAATAAAATAGAGCCAACCGAAAAAAGATACTGTTTGAGTGGATTATTTTCTGTTCGCAAGGTGAGATACTCAAAGAATTTCATGAGAAGAATACTTGAGATAAGTGCTTTGGTAGGTGGTAAAGGAAGGCGAGCAATCACAAGAAGTGCTTTGAGCGTTTGTTTTTGACTTTCTGCTAAATCAGCTGATTGAAAAGAGTGAACGCAGGCGAGCACTTTTGTAGCAGCCTCTTGACGGAGTGTAAACTCTTCAAGTGGATCTGCAGCTATCTCGTGGACTATCTGAACAACGCGCTGTTTATGTCCTTCACTTGTGGCTGGGCGTAGTGAATAAGAAATCAGCGTGTTCAAAATTTGAACTTTAATTGCATGCAGCGTCTCTTTTTTTCGAATTTCAGTCAAAAGATACACAAATGGAAGTTCCTTCAACGCCGGAGAAAGAAATAAAGGCTCTAAAAGCTCACCCAAAATTTGCACTCTTACCAATGGAGTAGGAGCAAGTGAGTGGACTGATTGAACGAGCTGCTGAAATTGCTTTTGCAAAGGAAATTGAGAATGGTTCATGCAGTAGACCAGCGCTTTGAAAATAAGAGCCAGCTCTTGACGCATATCTTGACGCTTCAGAAGTTTTTGAAAACTGCGAAAGGCTTTGCCACAAACACGCATTGTAAATAGTTCTGTTCTCTTTAGACTTTGTCCTGAATCTTGTCCCTTAAAAAGAAGAGCTAAGTCTGAAATGAGCTCGCCTGCTTTGTCTTGTGAGTAGTCAAGAAAATCTAAAGCCGTTTCTACAAGCATGTTAAGCTCGTCACTCCATGTTGCCTCTCGAGCTTTTACTGGCATTTGAGAGAACTGTAAAAGGCGTACACAAAATGTATAGATCAGCTCTGACTGTAGTACAGTTGTGACCCTCTTTTCTCGAATAACACAAGCAAGCTCTTGCATCTCACTTGCCTTTTTGACCAGTTGATACTTCAGGCACAAAGAGGGAAACTGCGGGGCAAAGAGCTTATCAGGAAGCACAGCGTGCGCTCTTTCTACATCAGCTTGA
>JAHFTM010000149.1 GCA_023269335.1 Chlamydiia bacterium | reverse complement strand
CAACGAATCATGTAGATGGAGTTGACTTTGATATGGAAGAATTTACTTCCGCTCAAGACAAACCTGCTCAACAAGCTCACGGCGGGACGTTGATTAAAGACTTCAAAACCCTCAATCCGAATTACATGACAAGCTTATGTACGAATGCAGGATTTGGCCCTAACTTTCCTTGGCCTGGCATTGTGCAGAACATCATGAATGCTGCCTCGACTGTAAACACAGCAACAAATACAACGACCTGTGCTGTTGATAAGCTCTACATCATGGCCTACTTTAACTCAATGGCTGATGAACAAGGCTGGGTGACCGGCTGGGCAAACTGGCTCAAAACAAACTACGCCTTTAAGCCATCACAAGTAACTGTTGGTCTCGACCCTGCAGCCTCAGCCTACGACGCCCCTACCTTTGCAGCATGGGCTGCAAGTAAGGGCTACAGCACTTCCTACTGGGATTATGATCCAAATCAGACAACTCAATCCAGCGCGCAGGCAACAGCTATTTTGAATGCCTACAAAAATAACTCTGTGCAATAAAAGATTGTAAGAGCTGAAAACGGGTTAAAATTTTCCTCGCGCTTGACTACCATTTTTCCGGCTTTCCACGCGATCTAAAAGGCCATTCATAATCTTGTGGTAAAGCTCATCTTGTAGCACATGGTCTTCTACCCCAGCATCAATACTTGGATTATCATTAATCTCAATCACGTAGCACTCTTTTTCGGTCTCTTTAATATCCACCCCGTACAGACCATTACCTATCAGATTTGCAGCTCTTAGCGCTGTTCTAATAACTTTTTTTGGTGCCATGGAAACTGGCAAAGTCAAATGCTTGCCCGAATAGGTTTTGCCAGCAGCTGATCTCTCATAAATCTGCCAGTGCTTTCTTGCCATGAAATATTTACAGACATATAACGGCTTCTGGTCAAAAATGGCCACTCTCCAATCATACGTTGTAGGAATAAATTCTTGGGCAATTAAAAGATCAGATTTTTCTAAAAGCTCAGGAGCTACCATCTCAAGTTGCGCTTCGTTTTCTACGCGGATCACGCCATTAGAAAATGAGCCGTCAGGCTGCTTTAAAACACAAGGAAAACCAAGGGTCTTAGCTATCTGCTCCATATTATCATTATGCACAATAATAGTTTTAGGATGAGATATGCGATGACGCTCCAAAACCTCAGCAAGATACACTTTATTACTGCATTTCAAAATTGATTCTGGATCGTCAATTACCACAAGACCTTCTGCCAAAGCGCGCCTTGCAAATCGATAGGTGTGGTGGTTGACACTGGTAGTCTCGCGAATAAAAAGAGCATCAAATTCTGCAAGCGATGAATAGTCTTCTTTAGAGATCAACTCCGCCTCAAAGCCTACTGCCTCAGCTGCTTTCAAAAACTTCTGAATGGCCTTATCATTGGATGGCCTTGTTGGATCATCGGGGTTATACAGAATCGCCAAGTCATAGCCCAAACTTGTTTTCTTTTTGAGGTTGCCTCTTTTTTTCGTCAGATACTCTTTGGCTGTGTGCACCACAAAATCATGGTGATCTGGCGGAATTTCACTTGGAATAATGGGGCTAATATTTTGAAGCTGCCATTTATGATCGTTTTTTACAAATTGAGCCAAAAGAAGCGGGGCTTGAAACTGCTGAAACAGCCTTAGAGACAACCTGTCATGGCATTTGGCTACATTGTAACCAAAGTAGATATTCAAAGTAAACTTATTAGATTGAATGTGCTGCAAACTTGTCTGAATGAGATCATCCAACTCACTTGAAACAAATCTGGTTATCGTCGGTGATTTTAAATCTTGAATCGTTTGCACGGAAGGCAACGGTTTATGCCCACGAGCGGCTGCAAGAAGCGACACATAATAGCCTATAGTTTGATAACGATAGGATCTGCAAAGATTAAACACCTTTGCATTGCGCTGTGAACTATATTCTGAATTAGTTAAATATGACTTTGCTGATACAACTTCGACTCCAGGTATATCCAACGGCCAACTTTGTGGATTATTGACCACAAAATAGATCTTCATTTTTCCCCATTTTTGAATGTTAGCTCCTTATTATCCAAAAAAATGCAAGAGAAGTCAAAAAGTAATGGCAGAAAATGCATATTCCACTCATATGTATTGGTATTTACACAGCCCAACCTCTCAATGAAGGCAGATTTAGCATGAAAGATTTTTTGTTGGTAATAGCACTTCTTGTAACAACGTTTTTTCAAATTGAAGCAAAAGAATTTCACGCCCTTCTTACAGGAGATACTTTTAGTGATGTCAAAGAAGCCGCATCTTGCGATATAAAACACATTCGAAAAGAGCTGCAAACTGTTTGCGATGCCATAAACATGCCTCTTCACATAAAAGAGTTGAAAGGAAAAGCACTTACAAAAACACAAGTTCGCAAATGGATAGGAAGTGATGCTATTACTTCTGATGACATTGTACTTTTCTATTTTACTGGCCACGGCTTTCGAACAGAAAAAACACGCACAATCTGGCCATGCATTTTTTTTCCGGCCAAAAAAGAGATCATTGAATTCACCGACATCATTAATGAGTTTACAAAAAAATCTGCTGCTTTATGCGTGATTATTGCCGACTGTTGTAACAATTTTTATCAAGAAAAGGGGCTTATGCCACCTTTTGGAGAAAATTTTTTGCTGTGCAAGAATTTTCATCCACAACGTTCAGAAGAGGTGTATACCCGACTATTTAAAAATACAACTGGTATCATTATTGCCTCTGGATCCACTCCTGGAAAGCGTTCTTGGTGCACTAAAAAGGGCAGTATTTTCACAAGTGCTTTGCTTACATGCTTAAAACAAGAGCTGCATGAAACTAATCCACGCTGGGATCACCTGCTCTTAGAAACTAAGAATATGTGCCACAAATTCCAAAAGCCACAATTTCAACTTTATATTAGCACCCCCAAGCAAAAAGCACTTAGGTAGTATTTTGAGCTTGTTTTAGATCATTTTCTTCAAGAGAAAATTTTACAGACCTTTAACTTAATCCTTATCTTATCTTAACATGCTTCAATTAGCTTGGCCCCGTATTGTAAAATTTTTAGTTCTTAGCTGTTTCAACAAAAGGAAAGCAATATGCAAATACAGAAAGTCCTCCAGAATATCATTATGACCTGCCTCATGGCAACGTCGATCAATTGCGTGCCTCTCTTCTGCGAGAGCTCGACATCAGCTGATGTAACAGATACACCTCCAGTAAAAGCTCTTGAAAGTAAAGAACGTGGAACTCTTACAGAGCCAACCAAAGAGCAAAAGGCGCTACAACAAAAAAATCGCAAAAAAAGCAGAAAAGCAGAAAAGAATTTACGAAAAAATATGCCAAAAGATGCCATCGCTAAGTGCTGGCCTAGCAGTTGTTCAAACTACTCATTTGATGGCCTTCACTTTATACATGATCGCTCACCTACAGGCAACACTATCGAGATCGAAAATGGTGCTGTTTTCATCGTACGTGATTGGGATTCTTCTACAGTGGCCAATTGGTCAAAAAAAGCAGAAATTCGCATCACGAATAATTCGTATGGATCATCTCGCTATGAATTCAAAATAGTCAACTCTCTCACTGGTGCTACTGCTCAGGCGAACATAGAACTTGCGCCTTTTACTGCAAGCCCTAACACAAGACGTATTTATGCAATTAATTCTCTAAATAGCACGATAACCTTGGATAACGGAAGAAGCTATAAGGTTTCTAAATCAAGTGTGCTTTACGGCTGGAAAGGTAAAGATCTGTTAGCTAATGGCGAGTATTATCTCGGTGATATGATCATTGTTGGCGATAATGACTCATGGCTAACAGGTGGATATAACACTGTTCTTTTTAATCTCAACGTACCTACAGAAACTTCAGTATCTGCTTACTGCATTCAATAATTACAATCATCGCTAGAAAGGGGCGGGTTATAACCCCTTCTAGCTCAACATTTTTATTAGGAGAAAGTTATGTGTGATTTTAGCGTATTTTTTAAACCAAGTAATTCCGTAGTTGTTACTCCCTCATCAATATCCATTGGACAAGCTCATCAACAAACAGAAAGTGGTATTTTTCTGATGGCAGCTCGTGTAGTTTCAGCAGCAATGACTGCTTTTTATTTCCTTACCCTTATGGCTACAGGCGCACCTGAAATGATGATAGGCGCTGTTATCTGTGGCTTGACTACAGCTGCTTTATTTTGGATGGACTCTGATGACGAGTATTCTCAGTATGCTCCTAGAACAAGTTACGCAACAGCTGCCCGCACACATGCCCATGTGCATGTGAATGCAAATGCATTTGATTCTTTTTCAAGTGCTGCACCTATTCATCACACATCAGTAACTCACGTTCATCCTTCTTCTTCATCTTATTATGGAGCATCAAGTTATGGAAGCAGCAATGCTTTGCCAGCCGCAGCCGCAGCTGTAGCTACTGATCCTTTTGCAAGAGGCACTTTGCATGAAAGAAGCCTCCCAACTGCAACATCTTCACACCAAGCACCACATTTTGGTTCAGCTCTTCAAGATACTTCTTTTGCACTTCCTGCTGCAACAGGCACCTCTTTTTCAGCTTCTAGTTTTGGAGTTGGGGATCTTGCTGCAAGAGGCACTCTTCGTGAAAGAACTACAGCTCAAGTTTCACATCAACCACCACTTCTTGATTTAGGCCTCCACTCCCCTTCTCCTTTTACACTTCCTGCTGCAACAAGCACATCTTTTGCAGCTTCAAGTCAGGGGTATCTGCGTGGAGACCTTGCAGCACGAGACACGCTCCATGAAAGAGCATCTACTGTAATGCCTGTCGCGCCCTTAAGTCCACCGCCACTTATGATGCCAAGAATAACTACAAATATCCCCGTACAGCCTGTTCCAGCAGCAACGGTAGATGTAGCAGCACGAGGACCATTACGAAGTCGGTAGATAATCAACGCGATGTGCGAATTTTAATTACGTGTCTGGCCGGTGATTATGTGATTTACCTGAACTACAAATCGCAAAATCGCAGGCCTGACTCCAATATTAAAAAACTCGCACAGCGCATTAATCAACAATTTTTATAAAAAATAATTACTACAGACAATAGACGGTTCATAGAGATGAAAAAATCTCTGTGAACTCTTTGGTAAAAATAACATTAGGAGTACATATGTGCCTCGGAACGCAAAGAAGCCAGTTTCATGTCACCCAACTTTGGCAGGCAAATTCACTGCCTTCATACGAGCAGGCCTCTTCTTATTTCATGACAACTCTACGCACAGCAGCAGTCGGCATCGCTGTTCTCTCATTTATCATTTCTCTAGTAACTGGCGATCCTTTAGCGCTTACGGTGGGCTTTTTATCCTTTACAGCAGCCCTCATCCTCCTTTTTCCTGCTGATAACCGCCCAACGAGCAATGTAATTTACATGCCAAGCAATCACAGAAGGCACTATAGTTACTATCCCATGCAGCAAACAGTACCTCAAATAATACCGCTACCTATGCCAGCTTATATCCCATCACCCACGATTTATGCTCCT
>JAHFTM010000148.1 GCA_023269335.1 Chlamydiia bacterium | reverse complement strand
TTATATTAGGCAGTGCCTTGCCTGTCAAAATAGCTTTGACAGCAGGAGCCCCGGCCTTAAATGTACTTGTTTTTGGAGCAATGATTGGTGCCATTCAACACACGGTGAATAAAGCAATACTTGCCACGCTACCAAAAAGTTGGGCTCAAGATCCGCGAGTTGCGTTGTTCGTGAAACTTTCCACAGCTCTTACTACGGGGATGGGAGGAAGTTATCTCTTAAATATGCCTGTCACAGGAGGGCATGTTTTCGGTGAGAATCCTAACGCATCAGGTTGGTAACAAAGACTCTATTCACAGAGTGACTACAAAGGTCGTTTTACTTCCACTGGAAAAGATTTTCAGGTTTTTCAACTCTTATTCAATTTCTCTTCGGATTAATACCTCTTTTTTCTAAAATATAGCAAATTGGCTATTTTACTGGGTCTTTCGATCATAGGTCTGGACTTGACCCTTTTGTCCAATCAGAGAAAGAGCAAGTATGACCTAAATGATGAAATAGAGACTTAAGAAATGTATGACACCACAAGAATTTCAACAGTACATGCACGACGGAAAGCTTACTCCACGTGAAAGTGAAAAAGCATGGCGCTTGTACAAAACTGAAGGTCCAGAAGCAGCTTTTCACTTTGCCCAGAGCATTGTAAAGAGCATGAAGATGTTGAGAGATAGCCTTACCTTACGCACAGAGCCTGTTGCATATAGTGTGTGGGGTGAAAAGTATATCGATCATGGAGCACTCGACCAGATGGCAAAAGCTGCTCGTTTGCCTATTGCTCTTGCAGGAGCACTGATGCCCGATGCACATCAAGGCTATGGCTTGCCAATCGGCGGTGTGTTAGCTACTGAAAATGCTGTTATTCCCTATGCTGTGGGTGTTGATATTGCTTGTCGTATGATGCTTACAATATATCCTGCAGCGGTTGATGTTTTTCGACAAACGAATTCTTCAGAATTTGGCCACTTAAAAAAAGCGCTGATTGAAAATACTGTATTTGGCTCAGGCGAGGCGGGCCTTCATGATGGAAAAATTGAACATCCTGTTTTAGAAGAAAAGCGTTGGACAGGTACATCGCTTCTTCGCTCACTTCGTCAAACAGCAATTTGCCAAATTGGAACGAGCGGCACGGGAAATCATTTTGTCGAATGGGGTGAGCTAGAAATAAGTGCCCAAAATAATCCCTGGAACCTTTCTTGTGGATCTTATTTAGCATTGCTATCACATAGCGGATCACGAGGGGTGGGCTATAAAATTGCCAACCATTTCACTCAGTTTGCGATGGCACAAATGGCAGATCTTGATCAATCAGTAAAACATTTAGCCTGGCTCCCTTTAGATAGCGTAGCTGGACAAGAATATTGGGATGCAATGAATCTGGCAGGGGAGTTTGCATCAGCCAATCACCAGGTCATTCACGAGCGAATAGCTAAAGCTGTAGGACTGACTTGCGTAGCTACAATTGAAAACCATCATAACTTTGCTTGGCGTGAAACGATTGTAGTCAATGGGCTGGAAAAAGAGGCAATTGTGCATCGTAAAGGGGCAACTCCAGCAGGAGCTGGTATATTGGGTATTATCCCAGCAACGATGGCAGACCCAGGTTATGTCGTTATGGGGAAAGGTAACAGTAAATCGTTGAACTCAGCCTCTCATGGCAGTGGGCGTAAAATGAGCCGTAAAGGGGCGAGGCAAACGATTCTGCCTGCAGAGCAAGCAGACTATCTTGCCAAGCATAAGGTGACACTCATTGGTGGGGGATTGGATGAAGCTCCTCAGGCTTACAAGCAAATTGAAGAGGTTATGGAGGCACAAAGTGATCTTGTAGCTATTTTAGGCAAGTTTCAACCACGCATCGTTCGCATGGCAGAAGAAGAGGGTCAATATAAGCGAAAGCCGGTTCCTGCAGGTATTGTTGACGCAGAAGTGGATTAAGAGATCTTATAGCGTAGCATGATTTAAAAAATAAAGGAATTTTATGGCAATGGTTGTAGTGCCAGCAGTCAGTATAGATTTAGTATTGGCACAAAAGGAACTACAAATTTCTGGTGGCCCCCGTGAGGGTAACTGGTTGATTGTCGACTGCGTCAGTTACTTGTGTAGTTGTTTGTGCTCTTTGCGAGTGAGACTATGCCCGCCAAAAGCAGCTCACACAATCCAACCAGCCCCTCCATACGCTTCCATAGCACAAACAACTGCAGAAAGCATATGTAAAATATTTAAACAGATAGATTCGTTACAAAATGCGTCATTGCCTAAAGAAATCTGTCACATCATTGCTGCGTATACTGTAGAACAACCAAAGGTCTTGGGTATAATTCTAAAAAATGGGAAGCAGTTTCCTCTCCCTTTCATCCCGAATGAGACTGTGGGGGCGCTAAAAAAGAGAATATTCGAAAACAAAGGTCCCTCTCCAGAAAGACAGAATCTTCTTGTGGCTGGCAGGCTGCTACAGCCCGACACACGCTCTATAGCAGAATATGCCTTGAAGCCAGATGACGTTGTGTACATTTCGTCAGGAACAAGAGGCTAAATACTGCCTTCTCAATGTATTGTAGAAGTTAAAATACCTATAGTCATAGATGAGCTTCGCAAAAAATTTTGATTTGGACTACTAGTGAGATCTTCAATTTAATATCGTACATTTGCTATACCTTGTAAACATGACGAAAAAACCAATACTCATACCCGAACTTACAGTTCTCGGTTTTGCTAAGAGTGTAGATTTTTACACCCGATTGGCAAAATTTGAAGTCCTCTACGATAGACCTGAAAACGATTTTGCGATGCTCATGATGAATGGCTCACACTTGATGATTGAAGGACTAACAGATAAAAGTCGTTCCTGGTTATCTGGACAAATGGAAAGGCCATTTGGTCGTGGGATGAATCTACAGATACAAGTGCAAGATGTTCAAAGTCTGTATGAAAATTTCAGGAAGGCTCACTATCCGATCTTCTTGGAGATAGAGGAAAAGTGGTACCGGATTGACGATAAAGAAAAAGGGCATAAGCAGTTTCTAGTGCAAGATCCAGATGGATACTTACTGCGGTTTTTTGAAGAGATAGGCACTCGACCAGTTAATGCATAAACGCAAAGCGCTTCAAAAATGGTTCGCATTTATAAGCCATAGGCAGTTACTCATGAACATATTCTTTTGCAGCTAAGCTATGGAATGCATTGACCTTTTCAGAATCTTTTGTCACATGATAGTAAAGCGTTAGCCCTTCATACAAACGGCGTCTTTCCCACATAAAGGAGCGCTGTAGCCAGCCCTCTTTTTCTAAGTTGATGTTTCCAGTAAGAAAGTGCGCTGCTAAAAGATGTGATCTTGGGTAGGGTGTTTCAAGAAGCTTTGAAAAATGCTGCAAGGCTTTTTTCTCACCAGATTCTGCCGCAAGATAGCAGCCATAAGGAAAATAAAGAGGTGATGCTTCATCCATAAGTTGTGCTAGAGAATACTTGGAAATGATTTTCTCGGCAGAGAGAAGGTCATTTTGGAAAAGATGCGCCACAAGAAGCATTGCATCAAATGACTCTTGCTGCTTATTTTGGTCTGCATGCGTGGTTCTCAGCTCATCTAGCTGTTGTAAAAAGCTATTATCAAATGTGCGTCTATTGATCTGCTCTTTCAGTAAAAAGAAGAGAAGGCGTTCATCTGTCTTAATCTCTTTTTGCTTGGCCGCTTTTGCTATTTCATTCTTCACCAAGGGCAGTATGTCTTCTAAAGATGTGTTCTGTATTTGCAGGGTCAAGTCAAGGCTTGTAAAGCAAGCAAGCAGCCTGTTTTGTTCTGCTGTAGATAAAAGAGCACGAATTTCATTCATTGCCTCTTTTGCTCCCCCTTGAGCCCCTAATTCAATGAGTAAAAATAACGCATCACAAATAAGTGGTATCGGCAAGATTGGCCGGTTTAAAAGCTCATCGATTGTCTCTTTAATGAGATGTGGTTTTGCTAGCCAAAAGGCTAAGTTTATACGGAAAAGCTCTTTTTCAAGATCGCTATCAAGCATTTCCTTGATCTGTCTGTGTGAGGCTAAAAGGAAAGAGGGGACTTCCCAATTTTTTTCAAGGCTCTTCAAAAGTTTCGTGGTAGCGCGCACCTTAGAAAGCTCCGGCAAAAAGCGAATAGCCAGGCTGATAAATTCATAGGCAGCTTTTCGGTTTTGTCGTGCACTTTCATGCATACGGAAAGCGATTTGTTCTTCAAGCACAAGCAAAAGAGGGTGTCGTTTGTAGCGACGTAGACCAAGTTCGTAGCATTTCACTTCCTCATCGTTGTCCTCAAGAGTTTCATAGATCAGAGCTTTTCCAAGGTACTCTAAAGGGGCACCTGCTGTTTTTCGAAGCTTTGAAAATTCAGTGTAGGCAAGATCATACGCTTCTTTTACATCTTCGTGAGCTGTTATTTTGACTTTTTCTAAAAGCGTAATGCCTGCCCTGAAAAGTGCTTCACGACCTTCTTGTCTTCCAGGAAAAGAGGAGCCGATCCTTCTGTATTCCGAGAGCGCACGCTCGTAGTCTTTACTTGCCAAAAAAGCATCTGGAACGGCAAGACAGCTGACTGTAATGTTTTGGCTGCCAATAGAAACTTGTAGGTTTCTTATCTCAAAATCGACATCTTTTGTCAGAATACCGATATGGGTGCCGACAATAGGAATGTGGCTGACATAGGAAAATTGCAGTACATTATTTAAATAAAAGTGAATATGCTCATCTATCTTTTCAATTTTTATGCTCTGCCATTCATCTGTTGTGAGTGTGATGTCAGGCGCTTCAAAGACTATCACAGCTGATCTGAAGAGCTTTGTTTTTTTGCCACCTTGTTTTGAAGATGCAAGCCAGAGAGAATAGCCCTCAGTCACATGTCTGCGGTCAATAGCTTCAGGAACAGAAAATAAAATACCGATGCCATGACCACCTTCCAAGATCTTCACGTCAGCTTCGATTTTCATGTTGTTTGGGAAAGAGTCTTTGGAAATCATTAAGTTTACCCATTCAGAAGCTTCTGTCTGACGGGTGATAGCGGTATGCTCCGTAAGTAGGATATGTTCTTGGAATTCCCAGTCATTTTTATTTTTGACATCTAAGGTGCGGATTGGAAACCACTCAGAGCGGCCTTCAATATAGCTTTCAATACTTTGAATGAGCTCATCAACGGATTGATAACGATTTTTTGGATCTACAGTCAAACATTTCCTGGCCACTTCAGATAGAATTTGCGGCACTTCTCGGTAGGGCGCTAAAAGCTCAGGAGCAATAAACTGCTCTTTCTTCCAGTTTTTCTTGAAGTGTGCAATATTTTTTCGGTGAAAAGGCACGGCAAGAGTGAGAATCTGATATAAAATAACGCCCAGTGAATAGATGTCTGTTTGAATAGTAGCTTGTTTTCCCAAAGCGCGTTCAGGTGCCATGAAAGCGATGGTCCCTACTATTTTCCCCATCTTGGTGATCCTATGTAGGTTTTTTGATCCGACATCATCAGGCAGAGCCTCTGCTATATCTTCTTCATTATCAGAGATCATTTTAGCCAGCCCCCAGTCTAAGATGAGAACTTGACCATACT
>JAHFTM010000147.1 GCA_023269335.1 Chlamydiia bacterium | reverse complement strand
TTCTTGAACTTTCTGGAAAATGATTAGCGAGCGCGTCAAGAAGCGGGCTCGTTTGTTTGATACTATAGCGCACAAAAAAAAACTCCTGTAGTGTAGAACTCGAGTATAAGAAGCAATTATAAACGAGGGAGAAAGACATGACAACCATTTCCAGGGTAGATGCCCAAGAAATTCTCGATTCTAGAGGAAATCCCACTGTACTTGCCACAGTAACGACCGCATCTGGGCTTCAAGGTCAGGCCGCAGCCCCATCTGGCGCGTCAAAAGGAGAGCATGAAGCATGCGAAAAAAGGGATGAAGATCCCCGTAGGTTCCTTGGGAAAGGCGTTTTAAGCGCGTGCGCAAGTATTACAGGTCCTATTCAAAAATTTATTACTGGAAAATCTATTTTTGATCAGTCAGACATTGACCAACTGATGATTGAAAAAGATGGCACAGAAAATAAATCTCTTTATGGAGCAAATGCCATTGTAGCAGTCTCGTTAGCAGTAGCTACCTGCGCTGCAAAGGCAGCTAACATGCCTCTTTATCGATATCTTGGAGGCTTGGAGAACTGTGTGCTGCCATATGTACTACCATGCCCCATGCTTAACATTCTCAACGGTGGCGCGCACGCCGATAACAGCCTTGATTTTCAGGAGTTTATGATTCGTCCACATGGCTTCTCCAGCTTTAGTGAAGCTCTGCGAGCCGGCGTGGAAGTATTTCACACCTTGAAAGCCCTGTTAAAAAAGGCTTCTTATCAAACAAATGTAGGCGACGAAGGAGGCTTTGCACCTAATTTAGCCTCTGACGAAGAGGCGCTCAGTTTAATCTCTGAGGCAATTGAAAAGGCAGGCTACAAAGTGAAACAAGAAATCTCGCTTGCCATTGACTGTGCGGCAACTGAATTTTTTGATACGAAAGCGAACAAGTACATTGAAAAAAAGAAAATGAAGAAGGGACTGAATCATAGCGTACGATCTGCGAGCGAACAGGTGGCTTACCTAGAGAAACTGTGTGCCTCCTTTGCGATCGATTCCATTGAAGATGGCCTTGCAGAAAATGATTGGGATGGCTGGAAAGTGCTTACCCAGCGGCTAGGGGAAAAAGTACAAATTGTGGGTGATGATATTTTTGTCACAAATCCCAAATTTCTTTTACGTGGTATCAACGAAGGCGTTGCCAACGCGATACTCATCAAATTCAACCAGATTGGCACTCTTACCGAAACGCTTGAAACCATACGACTTGCTCAAAATAGCGGCTATCGCACCGTTATCTCTCATCGCTCAGGAGAGACGGAGGATAGCTTTATTGCAGACCTTGCAGTAGGCTGCTCTTCTGGCCAGATCAAAACGGGGGCACCTTCTAGAAGTGAGCGCGTTGTCAAATACAACCGCTTGTTACAAATTGAAAAAGAGCTAGGATCCGCCGCTTGCTATAACCAAAGCTAAGCAACTCTCATCTTTTAAATAATTACTATATGTTATAATAGAGGGAGTGGACGCTAGGAGGGGAGATGAGTACTTCTGTGGTGGCTCTCTTTGGAGAAGCAGAAAAAGGCGATTTGAATACAATCTATTTCTGTAATTCAGTGGAGCAGCTTTTTGATTTTTTTGGCAATCCTCCCAATGAAACGGAAGGTCTTTTTTATGCCATCCAGACTCTTCTTTTAGGTAAATCGCTGATCTACTTTCGAGTACATGAGGAGGGAATAAGCCATAAAGACTATCTTTTTGGCCTTCATCTGTTACGTGAATATGCTACAACAATCCCCCACGTTGGCGCCATTTTTTTACCAAGGGTTGGCTCGAAGGCCATCATAGACGAAGGCCTTCTTGTCTGCGAAGCCTGCCGCAGCGTGCTACTGATGCAAGAAGCAGACTTTTATGATTATGTCACCGATTTTTCAACCCCTTTTGCTCAGCCGTTGCCAACGAATTGATAGCCAACCAGATTTAAATCGTAGCGGTAACATACTCTTGCAAACCAAACGTTGTAGCTTTCATGCCGCGCTTACCTTGCTGCCAGTTGGCAGGACAAACTTCACCATGCTTTTCAAAGAAAATCAGCGCGTCAAGCATGCGGATAGCCTCTTCGATGGATCTACCAAGCGGCAGATCGTTAACAAGCTGATGGCGCACAATACCTTGTTTGTCGATTAAGAAAAGAGCGCGATAAGCAATACCATCACCAGGAACAAGCACATCGTAGTCACGGCAAATTGTTTTATTCAAATCAGAAACTAGCGGATAGTGTACACCTTGAATCCCACCTTTTGTCTTATCAACATTTTGCCAAGCTAAGTGCGAGTAGGCACTATCTACTGAGCAGCCAACAACCTGTGCGCCTCTTTCTTCAAACTGCACATGAGCATCTTGAAAGGCATGCAGTTCAGTAGGGCAGACGAAAGTGAAATCAAGTGGATAAAAGAAAAAAACAACGTATTGCCCGTGGTACTGGCTGAGTGAAAAGGTATCAACAATTTGACCTTGCACAACGGCTTTTGCTGTAAATTCAGGTGCCTTTCTTCCTACAAGTATTCCCATGATTTTCTCCTTTTTTCTGAGCAGTATAACGGGACAGACCTATTTTAACCAAAAACATCTTCTGCATGGTCAAGAAAGCTTTCCTTCCCAATTGTTGTCGTAGGGCCATGCCCTGGGTAGACAATTGTCTCTGGGGGTAATAGTGACAGCTTTTTCAAAGATGGCCACATACGCGCAGGACAAGAGGAAGAAAATGAAAGGTTGCCGATAGAACTTTTAAAAAGCGTGTCTCCTGAAAGAAGCATCTTTTCTTCAGGGCAAAAAAGACAGATACTACCCGGAGAGTGCCCCGGAGTATGAATCACCTGCCACGTAGCTGTACCAATTGCAATCGTATCGCCATCAGACAACAGCTGATCTGGCATTCTCGGCTCTATAGACATGCGGCAGCCAAGACCGTCGCTGCCCGGAGAGATAAGATTGTAGGCATCTTCTTTATGTACCAAAACAGGAAGTGAAAAATGGTCAGCAAGGATCTTGACATCAGCAATATGATCCCAATGGGAATGCGTAAGAATAATCTTGGTAGGGATCAATTTTTTCTGTTCGATAAGCTGAATGAAGGGCTTGCCAATCCCAGGAGCTGGGTCAATAATGGCGCAGTTTTGCGTTTCTTTACAGATGACCACGTAGGCATTTGTAGCAAGCGGGCCTGAAGGAAAGGCTAAAATCTGAATGGTAGCCATTTTTTTCTCTTCTGACACCAAAGATACGCCTTATGTAAAGCCCTTTTACAAAAATGGCTCTTGTCTTGAAAAAATGCACTGGAGAGGACTCGAACCTCTGACCCCCTGGTTCGTAGCCAGGTACTCTATCCAACTGAGCTACCAGTGCCTAAGAGGCGCATATGGTAGCTGAATAAGTGGTTTTCTTTCAAACAAATTCACCTTACATGCGAAAAAGTAATAGCAATTAGTTGACAATTAATTATTTTAATCTAATAATAAAACTAATTCTACGGGAGGGATAATGCATGTCTAGCGTTCATGAATCAGGTCAAGCAGGAGTGCCACAACCGCTACCTCAAACAGCAGCACAAATAAGAGAAGAGATAGGTAAAGCTGCCGCTGCAAGGCAAGAGGGTAGCTGGAAGAATAAATCTGTTTTTTCAAAAGAATATCTTGTACTAGGAGATGGCAACCGTGTGGAATGCCGTCCATTAACTACGTTTGAACATTTTAAGGCACTCTTTGGCTATGGACCAAAACTTACCGATGTCATTGATCAAGCCGTAGCTCTTCATCCAGATGCACTTAGGCAGCATGATTTTGATATATTAACTTCTCACTACCTTGATAAAAAATTTGAAAAACTCAATGACAAATTAAAACTTAACTCTTCCGCTGAACTTTCGAATAGTGAGTGCATTTCTGCTATCAGGATAATCACTAGAGCCAATATCACTTTCAACAAGATCAGTCAACCAACCCAGGAAACCATTTCAAAAGTAGGGCAACGCATTAAGGACATGCATGCAAATGACCTACTCGACCTCGTAAAAACTGCTGTTGAAGCTGGTAGAGAAGAAGAAGCTGCGTACTTACTTGGAGCCGGTGGTGCGAATAATCGTGTTGATGATAGGGATAGCATTATACTACTATTCGAGATAATGAAGTTCGCTCTGAACAAAGAGATGTATACTGTAGCAGAGTTACTCATGAAAAATATTTCCTTGGATCAAAATGCAGACTACCCAATGCTGTTAAAAAGAGAGCCCGCTGAGCGAGATAAACTATTCGCCAAGCTATCGAGTTTATGCGAGGAATTGCGGCCTCATGAGGGATCAGCATTCGACCCAAAAAAATATATGAAGGCTAAAATCAAAGATTTTGAAAACAGATTCAGGAGATAACCGTTCATCTTTCATAGCCGCTCACTGAGCAATTTGCGTCACAATCTGCTCCATCTCAGCACGCAATAATTTTGCTTTACCACGCTCTTTTGCATCTGCATGCACCATGCGTAAAATCAAAACTTCAAAGCGCTCTTCGGGGGTAAGAAGTGTTGTCAACTGCTTGATGCGTAACGCTTCTCTTCTTTCTTTCGTTGAGATCTGTAGCAGCTGTACAAGCGCCTGTTGGTCCACACGCTTGGTCATCTCGTCTGCATAAAGATTCACGTAGTACTTATCGTCAAACCAAGCAGGATCTTTTTCATAAAAAATCTCGTAAAATACACAGCCAAGGGCATAGATATCAGTGCACAGATAGTCATCGCCTTCCATCTCTTGAAAGAAAAAGCTTTCAGGTGCAAGATACCAGCGAAAAGCTTGTGGCTGTAGGCCTGCGCACTCTTTTTTCAGACACGCCCCACCAAAGTCTGTAATGGCAACGATCACTGAACGAGTCAAGCCATTCATTCCAGGCTGTACATCAACCAGGTAGTTGCCTGTGTGTAAATCTCGATGAATAAGTCCAAGTTTATGTACCTTCTCAATTCCTTTCAGCAGATCTAAAGCCATGTTCATCTTCTCAGATAGCGAAAACTTAAGGGTACCGTTGTAGTAAATATGCCGTAGAGTTTTTGAGTTATAAAGCTTTAAAATAATCTCAAGCTTATCTTCTTGCTCCTTTTGCTGCGTGTGCTTGATGAAGGCAAGGCCTTCCACAATACCTGGTGTGCCTTGCATCTTTTGAAGGTACTTCATCTCTTTCTCGTCAGCAGTGGTTGTACGACAATTGGCTACAATGTCAGGATTTTTTTTGTCATAGAGAATTGATTTTGTCACTCTCTTATGAAAGCCAGCGCCTAGCATTGGGATATTTCTTTCGCCTAGATGAATAAAGGTCTGCCGGCTTATAGGGTCATATTCAATGATGCGCGGCATTTGTGTCTCATGCTCGCGTAAGTAGTATTTTTTTTGTTCCTTAAACCTAGTAAGGTCTGTTTCAATGAATAGGGCCAGCTGCACAAGCTCACCTATCTTTAGACCTAGATTGGCATCTTTTTGTAAAATATTGCGCGCGGCGCGAATAGCACGTTTTAGCGGCTTGCAGCCAATTTTTTCAGCCAGTTTTTTTAAGTGAACAAGAGTAAATGACTCATTTACTGCCTC
>JAHFTM010000011.1:6338-15848 GCA_023269335.1 Chlamydiia bacterium | reverse complement strand
CATTTTCACGCTTGTATCCAGGGGTTTGAGGGCTGTAATTTTGATCTTCAAGATGCGGATCACCATGACTAGAGGCAAAAATAATTTTTTCCCCATCAGGACGAAAATAGGCGCAGGTGCAAGAACCCTTTCCTGTGCTGACCATGCGCGGCACACCGTCACCTAGATCCATAGCATAAATCTGATACTGCTCTTGACCTTTAGGGACTGCCTGGAAAACAATGTTTTGCCCATCGGGTGAAAAATAGGCCTCACCTGCTTTTTCAAACCCCATAGAAGGGAAGGTAAGCTGCCGAATATTTTTCAAAGATTTTATTTCTTCATTCGGATCAAAAATTTCAGCCGCAGAACAGCTAGGAGATAGAAAAAGGCAGCTGAAAAGAGCCCCTAAAAGAAAAAATGTATTTCTCGTGTGTATGTGTGCCATAGAATAAAATCCTTAAAAAGAAAATCCGTACTATTCTTTTCTTAGCTATTTTCGTAAAGAGATATATAAAATAGACCAAAAAGTGGTATCCTTGTTGCATGACTACACTACTTGGAATTCATTCTTTATCAAAATCTTACGGCACGCAAATCCTATTTGAGGACATTTCGTTTACAGTATCTCTTGGCGCGCGAATTGGCCTTGTTGGCCCAAATGGCTCGGGGAAGTCCTCACTTCTGAAAATCTTGGTCAACCAAGAAGTTGCAGACGATGGCTCAATTACCCGAAAGCAAAACTTAAGAATCGGCTATGCCAGCCAGACTCCTGAATTTCCTGATCTTTCTTGTGAGGAGGTCCTTTTACAGGGAGTATCAAGTGATGACAACTTCGAACTACTTATTAAAGCGCGCTGTCTTCTAGGAAAGGCAGAATTTACCGATTTTTCTCAAAATGCTTCTACCCTATCAGGTGGTTGGAAAAAACGGCTCGATATTGTCCGTGCACTTATGATTGATCCTGACCTGCTTATTTTAGATGAGCCTACAAACCACCTCGATCTAGAAGGCATTATGTGGCTTGAAAAGCTGCTGTTACGTGAACGAACAGGATATATCATCGTTAGCCACGACCGCTACTTCCTAGAAAACGTTTCAAACACAATTATCGAACTGAATAGATGCTATCCGCAAGGGCTTTTCATAAGTGCAGGCAACATGAGCGATTTCATGGAAAATAAAACTGCTTTCCTCAAAGCTCAAAAAGAGCTAGAGCGCAGTCTCTCATCTACCGTGCGCGATGAAATTGAATGGCTCAGAAAATCACCTAAAGCTCGCACCACAAAATCACGCTCACGCATTGACAGAGCATATGAGCTTATCGATACCCTTTCTGATGTTCAAAAAAGAAACAAAACAACGACTGTAGAGATTGAGTTCTCAGCTTCAGAGCGCGAAACAAGAAAATTGCTCACCACGAAAAATCTGACAAAATCGCTTGGCGATAAACAGCTTTTTAAAGGCATTGATCTTGCGCTTTCTCCAGGAACAAGGCTTGGAATTATGGGGAAAAATGGAACAGGTAAAACAACTTTCTTAAAACTACTTGCCGGCATGATACCCCCTGATGCTGGTACTATCAAATATGCCGATGACTTGCGTCTTGTCTACTTTGACCAACATCGTGAGCATATCCCTCCTAACATTACCCTTAAAGAGGCTCTTTGTGAAACAGGTGAGATGGTCAATTATCGTGGTCAGTATATCCATGTCAACGGCTGGGCACGAAGATTCTTATTTTCACCGGACCGCTTATTACTTCCTGTAAGATGTTTATCAGGTGGCGAGCGAGCGCGAATTTTGATTGCCAGGCTTATGCTCAAGCCAGCAGACATCCTCTTTTTAGACGAACCTACAAATGATTTAGATATTCCAACGCTTGAAGTGATCGAAGAGAGTTTAAATGAATTTGCCGGCGCCGTTGTCTTGATTTCTCATGACCGCTGCCTCATGGACAGAATCTGCACGCAGATTCTGGGCCTTGGCGAAGGTGTGGAACAGCAGCTTTTTGCTGATTTAAAGCAGTGGCAAGAGGGACAAAATCAACAGGCCAAAAACCAGAAACTTCAGAATAAAGAGCCTCTGAAAGAAACTGTGGAGCGCGTGCAAGATAAAAAGTCCACTACAAAAAAGCTCTCTTACAAAGAACAAAAAGAACTTGAGTCTATGGATGAATCTATCTCAAAAGCAGAGGCAACCATTGCTCATTTACAGAACGAACTTCAAAGCCCTGAAATTGCTTTCGATGCTCAAAAATCGCTAAAGCTTTATAGACAATTGGGCGAGGCGCAAAAAAGATACGACGCCCTATTCGAACGCTGGCAGCAGCTTGAGCTAGAAAAGTAATTCTATCTTTTAAATGAACGCATAACCTCCATTAACCTTGTATACCCATCTTCTGCATAAACCTTAAAAAACTTTTTCATATTTTTATGGGTTTCTTCTTTAGCTTCTATTGACTTATCGCTTGCATTAATAATTATCAAAGCCGCTCTTTCTATATCACCAAATGTTTGCATTTCGCCTATCGATAGATCTTGTATCTTTTTCCATGTATTTTCAGTAAATTTTTTACTAGTCTTCTCTAAAAATGACTTCAAAAATGTTGCTCTAAAAACAACTAAAGCAACTTTTTGATACTGCCAGAGCGCAATCTTTGCCCATGGTTCGTCTTCGGTTGGAACAAGTACACGCACTTGCTTTTCAGCTTTTGCTTCCACATTGACGCTCTCATTTTTTGCAGCCACTATCGTCACTTGTATCTCGGTAGAATCAGAATATTGAGCAGTATTGAAATTTATATTCACACTTACTAGATCAGCTGACATAATAACTCCTCTTGAAAAAATTAGAGCCAAATCTTCTAATAGTCGCAAGTAGTAGTCAAGACATTTTTATTGTCGCACTTTCATTTTTTAATTACTCCTAATTGCAGCATCAGGCCGTACATATCCCAGTTAGCCCATGTCTCCACAATTTTGCCATTCTCGATGCGGTCAAGTAAGATACAGGTAAAGCTAACTTTTTTGCCTGTAGGTTGAACGCCATGCCACTTACCCTTATGTGTGCCGCGGCAGGTAAGACGAGAAGCCACCATATCGCTTTCAGCAATTTGCACTTCAATGGTATCTTGATAATCGGGAAATACCTGGCGAAACTCTTGGATAAATTTCTTCCATGACTCAGGGCCTTTGAGCACATGGTCTGCACTTTGCAGATGCTGCTGATAATTGGAACAATTTGGGGCATAGATCTCGTCTGCTTCTTGTACCTTACCTGTCGACCACATCATAATCGCGCGTTTGACAAGCTGCTTATTACTCTCTAGTGACATACTTTTCCTTTCGTTGCACTTTCTTTTTTTTGCGTATACAGAGAGTGAAAAAGAGAGTCAATGAAAAGTAGGCTCTTATTTGCTCAAGGGAGCTGCTGCTTGTGAAGATTTAAAAATCTTGGCATCCACGACAGCGTCTAAAGGAATCTGACCATTATAAAGATGATAGTATTTGTGTATGCCTCCTGGATTTGTTTCAAAGACAAGTTTACCGCTTAGCTTTGTTGAATCAATTTTTAAGACAACAAATTCAGGAACATCAGCCCAATACTTAATGAGTATTCGATCAAGCTGATCAAATTTTGAAAGATGAATAAATTCGCTATCAGCTGAAGGCAGTTTTACTGTTTTTGTTTTTTGGCTTTCATTCCAATCCTCGGCTGACAGTACTTTATAAAGAAACTTTGGAGTTTCTTCATCTGCTTTGCCACTCTTGGCAATTAGGCTATTGGTTTCTTGCGGTAGATCCTTTGTCATTATTTCCTCACTAAAAATAAATCCATTAATAGTTAGAATAAAGCAGAATAGTAACTTCACCTCACACACTCCTTTCCTTCTCGTTTCATTTAAGTAGCACATTCAATGTGATAACGCTGGCACAATCCAGAAAGAAAATTCCACAGTACATCTAGGATAGCATTTACTGATCGCTTTATTTCTTGCACCTCTTGTGAAGAAACAAGCCTTTGCAAAAGCGCTCTCTCTTCTGCTGCATGCTCAATGTCTGCTTGGATATGCACGGTAAAATAGTGCCAAGCAGCTGAATCATTCATGCCATAGTGCTCTTTCAGACCTGCAATTTTCGAGACGCAAATTTCAGGAATTTGACTTTCATATGTATAAAGGGCTGCCACACCATTTGCAAGGCAATTTTGAGAGCAGATTTGGCGAAACGTGTGAATGAGTTTTTCAATGTCGTTATTTGGCTTATGGCTTACTAGCTCCTCTTCATTCACACCAAGAGAGAGGGCAAAGTTTTTCCAAAGCTCTGGATGATTTGGTGAGCCTGCTTCTTCTTCAATAATATTTTTAAGTAAAATAGAGCGTATGCTCTGATCATCACAACGAGCGTGAATCGCTGAAATATAGGTAGGAAAGGCTTTTACATGATGGTAGTATTCTTTGGCATACTCTTGAAGGCAGTCAACTGTTAGCTCTCCTTTTGACCAGGCTTGATAAAAATCATGTTTGAGAAGATGCTTTGACTGAATTTGTTGATCTAACTCTTGAAGGAACAGTTCACATTCTGATGTCATATAAGCCGCCATCTCTTTACATTTTAAATCGCACAAATTCGAGTTTAAACTACTATACTGCTTCGATCGATTAAGTAAAAAGAAAGAAGATAGATGATCAAGGCCAGCGTGATATTTTATGAGCCACAGCAGATGCCACGAGTGTAGTCCAAAAAGGGCTTAAAAAATAGCTTCCCACAATTCCTGTAACAGCACCTCCCAATACAGCTCGTCTAAACCAGGTTATTTTCTCCTGGGTAATCTCTTCATTTCCAGTTTTATGGATTCCTAAAACAGCACTGCTATAAACCATAGCAATCGAAACTCCTAGCCGAAAACCTTTAGTAATAGGATTGTTTGCTACTGCTTGAGAGACTAACCACGCCCCACCACCTACAGCTGCTATCAACCAACCATCTCTTTTAGATTGACCTGCTGTTTCAGCAACAACGCCTCCGATCTGCCCAAGAAATACTGTTACCACACCACTGCATATGCCTAGAAGCACTCCTCTGTCTCTCATAGTTAAACTTTCCATACACACCTTTTCAGTAATTTGTTAACAAAAAACTTAACAGATTCAAAACAGGCTGATTTGAATTTGCGTGCTAATTTGTACATGATTTTTGATTAACGTTAAAATTAAAACGTTGTAAATTGCCAGTTGACTTTGAGATGAGGTAATGCGAAAGCAAGTAGTGAGTCAGCATCAGTATAAGCGGATGTCAGCACCTGCTGGCGCTTAGTTTCAAGCAAGGGATTTGCTCGGAACAAAAAGCTCAAAATTTGCTTTAACTTGTTGATTTTACTTCTTGCAGGCAGTGCCTCTGGAATTTGGGATAAAAAAGTTTCAAAATAACACACAAAGCTCTCCCATGTCACCTCAAAAGGCCTTGAAGAAAAATGTGCACGGATCTGACGAAAAATAAATGGGTTTGTAACCGCACCTCGGCCTATCATCAAGGCATCACAGCCGGTCTCTTTCAGCATCCTTACTGCATCCGTAACATTCAAAATATCGCCGTTACCCACAAGCGGTATTTTGAGGATAGATTTGGCTTGAGCGATAAGATCCCATCTGGCAGGTGGCCCATAGCCATCTACTTTTGTCCTGGGGTGCAGTGTAATAAAGCGCGCTCCACTTTCTTGAGCTGCCAGTAGATTATCTTGAAAAAGAGAAATATCTTGAAAACCTGAACGCATCTTCACTGTCACTGGAACTGAGACTGCTTGTACCATCGCCTGTGCCACTTTATAAAGGTGATTTGGCTCTTTCAACAAACTAGAACCTGCTCCCTTGCCCGTTACAGTATTGGATGGACAGCCACAGTTTAAATCAATGCGCAATGCCCCCTTCCTTTCTATCGCACAGGCCATATCAGCCATCAAATATTCATCTGAACCCATAAGTTGACAGGCAAGCGGAATGGGTGCTAGCTCATCTGCTTGATAGACCTTGGCAAGGCTTTGAATGTGCGCATTTGAGGGTACACGCAAAAACTCTGTCACAGCTTCATCAAACCCACCAACTGTGGACATAGCCTTACGAAAAGCACGATCACCTACTCCTTCCATGGGAGCAAGAAAAAGGTACGGACAACCTGTAGAGTCTTTTGGTAAGAGTGGAATAGTCATAAGCTGCTATTGTATATTAACTTATGATTTTGGTACTAGGATGTTGACTTGTAGATATTCCCCTTCCTTGGATTGGACATCCAGCTGACCATGATGTACATGAACAACAATATCATGAATCAGGCACAAGGTATAGTCTATAGCTCCAATAGGCACTTTTTCAGTTAGTTTTTCATCAAGAAATGAATAAGAGTACTGCTGCAGCCCGTCAGCTGTTACGCCATTTCCATTATCTTTAATGATGATCTCAACGCTCTCTTTATGATTGCGAGTACTCACCTCCAATACAGGAACGTAGCTGTCCCCTAAGCGATCTTTTTTTTCTTTCATCGAAAAAATGGCATGCTTAAAAAGATGGATCAGGACATGGGCAAAATCCTCAGGCATGAGGAGAAGCTTTGTAGTTGCCTTATCAAATTCTTTCGTCACAGTATAACTAAAACCTGGGAGCTGCTTTACTTCCTCATTCATTGCCTGAATAAGACATACGTTAACAAGCGTATTGACATGAATAGTTTTCGCTTTGATTTTGTGAGACGTTGTAAGAGTTGTTAATTCTTGAATGATAGCCGCTATTTTTTGTGCGCGCCGATCATATTTTACAATATTCACTAAATCAGCCTCTAAGCTTGCACAAGAATCGTCGAGAAGTTTTACTTGTTCGATATGTAGCTTATCCTTTTGAACATTCAAGATACCCTTATGCATTCTTAGTGTGTGAAGGCAATTTTTAGTAAATTCACTAATTTTATGAATTGGTTTAGGCAATTGCTTTGCTACCCCAACTGTCAACAAGCCAAGATTTGCAATCTTATCTTTGATGTACATTGTCTCGCTCATTTCTTTAAGCTCTTCGCGATGAATTTCAACTGCCTGCTGAAGACTAATATTACGGCTTTCTATCACGTGTGTTGCAGCTTCTCGCTCGTTGATAACAGCTGCAAGTAACAGCGATGTAGCCACAACCACTTCAAGAAACACAACTAAATAAAGTAGGTGATTTCCCAAAAACTGGGTGACAAATACACCATGGCCAAGTGAAGTTGGAATAATGGCTGTTAAGCTGATGACAAAAACAGCAAGAGTGGCTCCATGCATACGAAATCGAAAAGCTGCCCAAATAGCCAGTGGGATATAAAAAAATGTCAGTGGATAAGACCAGATAAAACTCAAATAGCTTATTAGAAAAAAGAGAACCAGTATGGAAAAAATCTGCCAGCTGTTTTTTCTAATAGACTCTGATGACGGGCCAAGTGACCAAACTACTAAAAGAGGAGTGAAAATATACACTCCCATCGTATCTCCAAACCAAAATGTCAACCATGTCGAAATTGCCATTTTGATTGACATTCCATCATATGCATACAAAGTGAGCGTGCCTACTGTGCTAGCAACTAAACAGCTTAGGAGGCCTGCAGGAAAAAGAAAAACAATCACATCTTTTGCTGTTGCAAAGTAACCAGAAGTTGAAAAGCGCTGCATGATCGTTGCCCCTAAAAGGGCTTGAAATAGTGAGCGTAAGGTGATGACCAAGGCTGCAAGAAAAGATACAAAAGCAGAATGAGAGCTTACACCGATACACAGGTAAATTGTGTTGTAAAAAAAGTTACCAAAAAAAATGCCAGGCCAGGTGTTAAACCCAAATAAGAGAAGTGCTGCAAGCGAAAAGCCAGTGGCAGGCCAGACAACTGAGATTGGTAAAGCTGCCCCTGGAGTGCCTAAAAACCTACCCAACTCTGCATTGTAGAAAATAACAACGGCTAAAAAAATATTCAAAAACAGAGAAAATGTTGTTTGCTGCATTCTGCTTTCAAAGGGCGCCCTATTATACATATCATCCTAAAAGGTTATGGACCTATCTCCTTTCCCAAACTTCACCATACTCTATATATAAATAAATTTGTTTAATTATTTTTATTCCTCATTCTTTTCATAAAAATTGAAGCCATTTTGTGATAGAATAAGAGATGATAAGATCCGCTAAAGAATAATGAACGTCACTGCATTTGCCTGTATTGTATATCTATTAATTAACAAATCAGGTTATTTTTAAATAATTTATTTACAAAAATAAATAAAAACATACAATGAAGTAATATACTACCTATCAAAATAACTTATTGGGGTTATGATGAGTCAACCAGTAGAACCATTTAGCAGTGAAGCCTCTGCAGCAAATTGGGTACAAGCTGACATACCAAAAAACGTAACGCGGACTGATTATGATAAGCTAAGAAAATTGGCACATCAGCTCATCGGATTTGGAAGGATAAACAATCAGCTTGCGTGCAGTATAGAGACAAAGCTAGCGCAGTATAAAGCAGCCATAAGAGATAACCAAGATCTGTCGGCCAGAACCAAAGTAAAAAATGCACAAGTCACCAAGGTATTCCAGCAGTCTCAGAGACCTCCCGTCTCCTCTTCCTCTTCCTCTTCCTCTTCCTCTTCTGCCGCTGCAGCTGCAGCTGCCCCCTCTCGTCCTCAACCAGCAGCTCCAAGTCAGATAGCAGTTCAACTAAAAAGAGATACGCTTGGAGACTTATCGCTTGCACAATGGGCAGAACTTCCACTACCAGAAAAAGTGAATATAACTAACTATTACTTGATAGAGTCGGAAGTAAGACAGAAAGCTGAGGCAGCACCAATATCTATCAATTTACGTAAAAAAATAGATGAAAAACTAACTGATTATATTGACAAGGTCTTACAAACCTTCGACGCTTTAACCCCTGTGCATGTCCACGATAGAAGCGACCCTAGATTCATCGAAAGAAGGGGTATAGTCTTTACCCAACAGAGCCTCGCTGAGCAGATTAAAAAAAATGCTTTGCCAGACGCCCCCTCTGCTGCTGCCGCTGCTGCTGCTGCTATTCCTCAGCAGAGCTCTCAAGTACCACAAATGCGTACTACACCAATTAAATGCCTGAACAACATAACTATTGAACAATGGCTACACAATAAGCCTCAAATAATGAGTGTTGAGGAATATAATGTGCTACTTGGCGAGCTTCACGAGCTCAAGAAGAACCTCCCACTGCAAGCGAAGCACACGATAAATGAAAGACTCCATCAAATTAAGAACATGCTAGATACGATGAGACAGATGCCACCACCTCCAGCACAACGACCATCAGCATCAGGGCAGCTACCTACGCCACAAACTACACGAGCACCTGGCCAACAGCCACTAAAACCACCTGGAAGCTAAGAATCAATACAACCAAATAGATTGAATGGACTACTCTGTTTTTAGCGACACATCTACCTTCTCCATCTGGCTTACTCACTATGGTAGCTTTGCCTTATTTGGCTTGCTTGCTGTAG
>JAHFTM010000011.1:0-6328 GCA_023269335.1 Chlamydiia bacterium | reverse complement strand
AAGCTTGAGCTATTTCCAACAATTATCGCAGCCTATGCCGGAAGTATGTTTGGTATTACTACAAGCTACTTTCTGGGACGCATGGCAGACAAATTTTTCATTAAAAAATATGGTAGCTGGATAGGCCTTGACCATGACCGCTGGGAAACAATACATAGCTACTTTATTCGTTATGGCAAATGGCTATTGTTATTTGGATATTTTATCCCTGGTGTACGTCATTTTTCTGGCTTGTTAGTAGGCGTTTCACGACTTCATTATCTAGAATTTGCACCTTTTGCTTATAGTGGTGCTATCATTTGGGCGTCCACTTTTCTGGCTATCGGCTATTTTTTTGGCGAACACTGCCTCGATTTATTGCACAAAATGGACTTTACATTCACCGATATCATCGTCTCACTCGTGGTGATCTATTCCCTTTATCTCATCGTAAAAGTGCTGCTTAAAAAGTAAGGCAGCCTCATTGTATTGTAGCTATAAAATCTTTTTTTTGTTATAGCCACAAATGTGGAGGTGTCTTATGGGTCAGGTTCCATTTGATTTTGATCATAGCTCATATAGGTTTCAAGATGGCTCTTGGCAATTAGCTAAAGAGAAAACAGCCAAGAATGCTTTTGGGGAGGGCTTTAGCTCAGAAAATCAAACTCAAGAAACGATTGCTTTAGTCAAACAGCATCTTGCGAATCTGAAACAAAATAAGCTGCCTGACGGGCAAAATGTACAAGCCGCTGACATAACGAGTAAAGCCACAGTAGTAGTAGTTGATTACACCTTCTTAAGTGCTTTAAAAGAACATGTACTTCATAGAATAGATGACCAAACAGACGCAAAATTAGCAGCTCTTACAAAGAGTGGTGGCTATTTTATAGGGCTTCGCCAAGAGCTTGCAAAGCTAGGTGCTTCGTGGACGCAATACTGGGCAAGGAAGAAATTTGACGATGCTATCGAGAAACTACAAGCTGCAGCTTTTACTGAAATAAAAAAAATGAGTGCTACGCAGCTCAAAGCTGCCTTCGAAAAACTGCAACCAAATGCACGAGAGTCATTTCTTGCTATGAGTCTCCTTGCTGCAGAGGAATTAGGCGCTACTTCTCAAAGTGATTTACTTACTAAAAACGTCTTGGAAATCGCACGTAAGAGCTTTACAACTTCATTAAGCCCGCAATTGAAAATCTATCTTAGTCGCTATGCAGGAAGCAGCTCGAAAGCCACTGAAAAAAGTAACCAGCTGTGGCAAAAATTACAAACTCTTTCTTTTTCGGCATTTGAGGAAGACGACCTATTGCCAACTGGAGTCATAAAAAAAATGAGTTCAGAGAATGTTGAAGAGGAAGCGAACACACTCAAACATCACAATAAAGAGCTTGTGCCAAAGTTTTTCGCTAAAGTACTAACAGTAGCTTATGGATTAGGATTTAGTACACCTCAAGGAAAAGAATTGGTCAAGGGAGTGTTCGCTTCCTATGAAGGTTACTTAAGCCCAGATCCTCTCACACAAGAGAACATTGATGAACTCAAACAACGTATCCTTCAGCATGTACCTCAATATCTTGAAAAAGATACGTATAGCTCATTTATCAAAGAGCTCAATGCTCTCATTGATCGTCCACCAGAGCCCACTTGAACACAACATAACTATTGATAGAAATGTATCTACGGTAAACAATGATTTTTTATTTGTTGTTCGGCAATAAGGAGAATGTAAATGGCAGCGCCTCTCAAGTCAAAAAACATTGTCTCAATAGCGCAAGATAGCGCAAACTCAGCCGCTTCTAGCTCAACTACTACAGCCGCACCTGCTACACCTGTAGATACAATACAACCCGCTGAGGCAGCCGATCCTATTCTTGCTTATTTACGCGGGTACTATCGCGAGGCCATCCAACAACAGCTGTTCGGAGACCAAGCAGCCCGGAAATGTGGCCAGGGACCAGGACCTGCTGGAAAATCAAATCAAGGTTAAAATATCTATCAAAATTGTGGTTAAATCAAACGTACAATAGCAGCATCAAGAACTTATTCAGACAACGAATTTTGATTTGGATTACTAACTCTCAGCTGTAAAATTTTTCCATTTTTCTTGAATTTGACCTGAGAGTGTTATCGGATCAAAGGGCTTAATGATCACGTCGAGTGCACCCAGTTTTATATAGTCATCCACTTCTTGGGTTTGTGACTTGGCGGTTAAAAAAATGACCGGCGTTTTTGCAAACTGGGGTCGCTTGCGTAATTCTTTCAACAACGTAGGACCATCCATTTCAGGCATCATCACATCAAATAAAAAAAGCTGGGGCTGAAAGCTGTCAGCACAGGCTAAAGCCTCTTTTGCTCTGCTGCAGCTTTGAACGGTCATTTTTCCAATGTCTTCGAGTGACATCTTGGTGATGATTCGAATGTCTTCCTCATCTTCTACTAATAAGATTTTCGTCAGCGGCTCTATCATTTAAGCGCGTCCCTTTTGTAAAATGGTCTGCACTGTTTGTAGTAGCTTTTCATTCGATATCTGAGACTTCGAAAGTGATACGCTCACAAAGTGCATGTACTCTACAGGAGTCTCGCTTGCTGAGAAAATAATTGTGGGAATGACATTTTTTGTTTTGTAGTCTTTACAAGGCAAAAGACTCAGTCCCGAACCATCCGGTAGATGAATATCCAAAAGTACCAAATCAAAACTTTCTTCTGTCAACTTCTTTTTTGCAGTCTTTACTGTCATTGCCTGTTCGATGTGTGCCTCTTTACCAAAAAGTGCACTCACTATATCCAGAATATCTTTTTCGTCTTCGATATGCAAAATACGCATCGGCTCTTTTGTAACATCACCACGACGTGGAACTTTATCGATAACTGCTTTCAGTTCATTTAAGGAAAATGGCTTGTCCAAGCAAGTGAGGATTGAATAGGGCTTTTTACGAAGTATTTGTTCATTTTCAGCGCCAGTATAGGAGATCACTACAATCGGTAAAGTTTTTGTTCTTTCATCTTGCCTCAGATCTTGAGCAAGCGAAATGCCATCTTGGTCAGGCAGCGCCAGATCAAGGGTTAAAAGATCATATTTTTTAGAGGAACTATTTAACAGATCTTTTGCTTCTGCTGCAGTGTGAGCGATGTCAACTGTCGCCCCCTCTTTTTCTAAAAGTAGCTTCAAGACATGAGCAAAATCGATGTCATCTTCACAAATAAGAATCTGCAGTCCGGTTGTACGCGGCTTTTGTACTTCTTCATCCTTCGCTTTTATATTTTCCATTTTTAACTCAGGAAGCTCAAAATAAAAAGTAGTACCTTTTGACTCTCTTTTTAAAAAGTTGATTGTTCCGCCAAGCCGCTCAATAATAGCTTTACTAATACTTAATCCAAGGCCTGTACCACCTTGTAGGCGCGTTGTAGGGCTATCAGCTCTGGAAAATCTTTCAAATATGCGCTTTTGAAACTCAACCGGAATCCCCTCACCTTCATCTGAAATATTCACACGAATGTTATCCTTTACACGCTCAATGGTAATCGTAACTTGTTTACCCTCTGGAGAAAATTTCATGGCGTTGGAAAGTAAGTTATCCAACACTTGCCGTAAACGATCACTATCTCCACGCACTATTGCCGATGGCATTTGTGGAACAAATACCAATTGCACGCCCGTCTTGGTATAGGTATCATTTGTTTGTATTGACTCCCTGACAAGGCCTACGATTTCTATAGGTTCATGCGCAAATTCCATCCTCCCTGACTCAATCTTCTCAATGTCTAAAATATTGCTGATTAAGCGCACAAGGCGGTCGCAGTTATTGGCAGAAATTGTTAGAAGCTGCACAGCCTTTTCAGAAAGCTTTCCTGCAGTATTTGCCAAAAGTAGACCTAGCGATCCCTTAATTGAAGTAAGCGGCGTTCTCAGCTCATGGCTAACTGTAGAGATAAACTCATTCTTTCTCCGTTCAATCACTTTTCGTTCCGTAACATCCATCATTGCGCCAATTGCACGCATCGGCTGATTATCTTCGTCATAAAGGATGTAGGCTCGATCTAATATAGACGCGTAAGAGCCATCAGAGCGGGCAAAACGGTACTCACATGTCCAAAATGGCAGCTTGTCGTTAATGCTGTTTTTTATAGAATCACTCAATTTGTTTTGGTCTTCAGGATGCACATGTTCAAACCACCATTTACGATTACTTTCTTGTGCCTGAAGTTCATATCCAAAAAGCTTGATGTTTTCACTCATAAGAAACTGGTCTGTATAGAAATTCCAGTCCCATAAAATGTCATTTGTTGCCTTAGAAGCGAGCCTGAAACGCTCTTCTTTTTTTTCTACTTCACAAAGATGAATTCTTATTTTTTGAAATGATTGAACATACAGCACAAGTAAAACAGCAAGTATAATTCCAACCCCCAATACTAAAAAGGAAGCTTTGGAAATGATCATCTGATGCAAAAGAGTATTGGTAATAGTTACCGTAAGCTTATAAGGCAGGCCGTAAACTGTAAAAAGCTCATCTCTTTCAAAATCGGCGCGCGCCTCAACTTGATTGGAAGAAGCATAAATTACCTGGTTATCAACAACGACTTTGACAACAAATCCATTGTCAATTTGATGCTGCAAAAGATATTCAAAAAATAGGTCTGGTTTTATACCCGCTGTTTCCATACCTATAAAAGTCTTATTCCTAAAGACCGGTACAGTGATGTTCAGTATGTCTTGCGTGGGGGATAGATGCCTATAGGTCATCAGTGGTTCACGACTCTCAGTTGTCTGATAGAAGTCTTTTGGGATTTCATCCTCTTCATACACTTTCTTTTTAAAGAGTGTCTCTCGAAGCTCTGATGGTGCCACCCATTTGATTTTTAAATTCTGATCGACAAAAACTACATACTGCCAGCCTGGCAGATCTTTGATGATGGTACGAGAATCCCTAAGCCACTCTTTATAGCGAATTTCATCTCTATTCTCCCAGCGAGTGACTTGGCGGCCAAGTACGTTGCCTTGAGTTGTGAAGGTTTTTATGATGTTATATTTGATGTCTGTGGAATGTCCTTTCACAAGTGTATTGATATTATTGGCCTGCTCTCCTTCAATAGCTATAGATAAAAGAATGCTCTGAAAAAAGAAAAGTGCACCTGCTAAGAAAGGATAAAACTCCTCTACCTGCATTTCACTTTCTCTCACCTGCGCAAAAGAAACAAGAATGAGGGCAACGCCACTCAAACAAAAAATGAACGCTGCGATGAGTGACATGCCTGTTAGATTTGCCCATGCGTAGGCTGTCTCTATATCAAACAGATATCCAAAAAAAGAGGAGAAGCCGACACAGAAGATCAAGATCCCAAGAAACATTGCTGTCAGAAGAATCCAACGTTTTTTTGGCCAAAAAGCTACTGTTGTAATAAGTAGCCCTTCAAGAAAAAATAAAAGCGCTGTATTTGGCGACATCCTTCCTGGAGAAGAGGTGAGTCTATGAACAAAGTCATTAATAAAAAATTCATCAAGGAAGGTTGTGAAGGAAAAAATGTCTTCTGCAAGAGTCAAGGCTCCAAGGCAAGCAATGAGCAAACCGATAAAGATCACGCAACTCAAGAAGCGACGAGATGAGAGACAAAAAAGCGCTATTCCAAAGATGAAAAATAAAAATGCGCTATTAAAATGTACCGGCACAGATGTTGAAGTCACTTGCAGAATCTGAGGTATATGAAATAACCAGCCGAACATAATAACTGTAGCTATAAGGATACAGAGAAAGGCTGTGATACGCACAAAAATTTTTGAATAGGCACTCTCTTTCATTGACTTCTCACCCCTCAATAGGAAGCGTCATTATAAGCTGGAAATACTCTCCATCCATAGATTCAACCCTGATAGTTCCATGATAGACCTGTGTGATGATATCATGCGCAAATGCGTTGTTCGCTGAACTGTGGCTATTTCTTGCACTATTTCCCTCTTCTGATCGCCTGAATGAGCGGAATAAATTTTTGGCAATCTCATCGGTGATTCCAAGACCATTATCTCGAATGATAATTTCGATGCTCTCATTATAACGACCCGTCCGCACATCAAGTTCCGGTGTGTAGCTAGATCCAGCGCCACGAAGCTCTTTTTTTTGTCTCATTGAACTAAACGCCGTAGCAAAATGATGCATGAAAATTTGCGCCAAATCTTCAGGGGCGCTGAGTGCTTTATGAATGGCCTTATCCAGCTTTTTTGTCAGGACAAAGGTAAACTGAGGATAGCGCTCAGCCTCATCAACAACTGCTTGGTCAATGCATCGATCAAGTAATTCATTCAGTTGCATAGCCTTCACACTTGGCACAGTGCTCATTTTCGCAAAGGCCAAAGAAACAG
>JAHFTM010000146.1 GCA_023269335.1 Chlamydiia bacterium | reverse complement strand
CTTTGATGTCATTATTCGTAAGGTGTTGCATGACATCTTTACAAATCAATAAATCTGCACAAGGCAGCTCATAATTTATAATGTCAGCACAGACAAAAGATACTCTCGGGCTAGAAAAAGCTTTCTTATTTTTTTCGATCACACTTTTTACCACATCAAAGCCTGTATATCGGATGCCGCTAAGATCAATGCAGCGTAAGATTTGCCAATCGCCGCAGCCTATATCGACAACACTTTGAATTTTATTGATCTGAAGAAAGCGTTGAAGAAAAACAATATATTCCTGAGCATTTTTCTGCTCTGAGCCACCTCCGGAAGTACTTTCACCTTCTTCATTACGTCCCCATATAGCTTCTTTATATATCTTTGTAAATGCAGCTTCTGCTGACTCCTCGTCAACGGCAAGTACAATGCTCGCACTCAACAGATGCATTAACAGTATTCCTAAAAACTGGTACTTCATTTTCTCTCTCCGTTCTCACAATAGTCAATAAATTAGCAGTTTTTTTAAGCTTATGCAATATGCTGTTTGACAATTTTATGAAAATTTAGAAAAGTATGAGCTGCTTTATCTCTTCACAGGAATTTTCGTATGAAAAATAATCTTAGATTTACCACCGCACATCGCTACTACCAGCTATTTTTGATTATTTGCAGTATGTGCATCCTTTTCTGTCTTACCACCTCGTTCCTGTGTTCAAAAGGCAAAGTAAAAGATATGCGAGTTGATACTGTGGTCTTCTCTTTTGACCGTCCCTTGCAGCTATATGCCTATTTAGAGTCTGCCGAAAAATATCTTTCGAACGTCAATGAAACGCATGTGATTTATCGCGCAAGTAACAATGCCTATGATAATGGATATCAAATTGTTGCCCAGAGGTTCCCACGTGTGCTCTTTCATAAACAGTCAACCAATCCTCAAAATGACTTTAAGTCTCTTGTGTGGGCTTCTGTGTATTCCAACACTTCCATTTGCCAGTATGTTATGTTTGCAGTTGATGACATCATCATTAAAGACTCCGTCGATATGCAAGAGTGCACAAGAGCGCTTGAAGACTATAAAGCTTGGGGCTTTTATTTGAGGCTTGGAAAAAACATCAACTACTGCTACATGCTCAACCGGCCCACTGCCCCTCCGAAAGGCAAAGATATGGGTAATTTATTTTGTTGGAAATTTTGCGATGGCGACGGTGATTGGGCCTATCCTAATAACGTAGACAACACCATTTATCGAAAAAAAGACATTCTCTCCTATTTAAAAAAGGAGCCCTTCACAAACCCTAATTACTTAGAAGGCCACTGGCAAAAATGGAGAGATATGAAAGGGAAAGGGATCTGCTTTCAAACTTCCAAAAACATTAATATTCCACTGAACTTAGTCAATCCTTCATACAACCGTAACAATCACCTTTTTACTCCCGCTGAATTACTGCAGAAGTTTCAGCAAGGCTTGAAAATTGATATCTTGAAATTTCATCAAGTGAATAACAACGCCCCGCATGTAGACTACCAGCCTGCTTTCATTATGCGCTAGAAGTAGTGTCAACAGACTCAGAATCATCTGAGGAGCTCATGCTTGCAAGGGCTCTGTCGACCATAAGCGCTCAGCTGGTAGTAGGCAAAAAGCGATGCACAATGGGAACCCTTCTGCCCGCTGAAAAAGCCTTTTCAGACACTCTTAAAGAAAATGGACACTGCCGTCTTTTGTACTCATTCTGATGGATTTTTGAAATCACCTCATACACAAGAGTAAGCGGGCAGCCAACTTTTTCAGCAATGCTCTCAGCTGACTTCAGATTCACCACATACTCTTCAATGATGGGATCTAAGATGCCATACTCAGGAAGAGAGTCGCTATCTTTATGATTGAGACGCAATTCTGCAGAAGGCGCTTTTTCAAGTATTCGCGGCGTGATCCACCCATAAGTCTTCATCACCCAGTTGGCTACTTCATATACCTGCCTTTTTAAGAGATCGCCAATCACTGCTATTGCCCCAGCAGCATCGCCATAAAGTGTACTATAGCCGCAAGCAAGCTCACTTTTATTGGATGTGTTCAGTAACAAATAGCCCTCTTTATTGGCTATGGCCATCAGTAGCGTCGCACGAATACGTGCTTGCAGGTTTTCTTCTGTCACATCAATTGGTTTGTCGTCAAACACAGGAGCAAGTAGCTCAAGATAGGTTTTATAGGCCTTCTCTATTGGAATCTCTACCGTATTGATGCCAAGGTTACTTGCTACATACAAAGCATCTTCTGTGCTCTCAGAAGAGGTAAAGCGCGACGGCAAAAGCACTCCCAGTACATTCTTTTTGCCAAGTGCAACAGAGGCAATTACAGCGACAAGTGCTGAATCAACACCCCCAGAAAGCCCAACAAGTGCTTTAGTAAAACCCTGTTTAGCAAAATAGTCTTTTACACCAAGTGTGAGGGCAGAAAAAAGTTCTGCTGCGGGCTCTACTGAAACCATTGTTCTTGGCTCAAGGTCTTTAGTATCAAAAATTTGGCTCTCCTCTTGAAAGCTTGCCATCTTCACTAAAAGCCCTCTTTTTTCAGACACGACAATACTTGTACCATCATAGATAATGCCATCTTGCGCCCCCACCTGGTTACACAAAATGACTGGACAGGAAAGCTTCTGTGACGCTTTTTTTGCCACTTCATTTCGCAGCTCAATTTTTTCTATGGAGTAAGGCGATGCTGAAATGTTGATAAGTAGGTCAATGCGCTTTTTTTCAAATACTTCTAAGGGATCATGGGCATAGCGCTCTTGTCTTGGCGCCCCAGAAAAAGCCCAGATATCTTCACAAATCGTCAGCCCCACGCGCGCATCAGCAATATGCCACACTTTCTCTGAAATCGCTGGCTGAAAGTAGCGCCTCTCATCAAAGACATCATAGGTAGGTAAAAGCGCTTTGTCCTGATAGCCTACAAGCTTACCATTCACAATCACAGCGGCACTATTACATAGCGGCTTATCTTTATGTTCCAAATCTCTTCTTGGTAGACCTACAATGCATGCAATTGAAGAGCAGCTTTTAATAATCTCTTCAAGCCCTTTGTGAACTGCTTCAAGAAAACCGCTTTGCAGCAAAAGATCATCCGGAGAATATCCTGAAATTGCCATCTCTGGAAAAATAATGAGCTCTACAGGATTTTTTTCATGAGCTTTTTTTACCTTCTCTATCTCACGAATAATCTTTTTTACGTTCTCTTGAATTGCCCCGATCGTCGGATTGAGCTGGCTTATACAAATACGCATAATAATTAACTTTCTACTTCAGTTGAATGTACAGGCAAACTATCACCCCATTCTGCTTTCTTGGCAAGCGCGTAGCTTTCTTTATCACGCCGCGATATCGTTTTTTGCTCCAACACTCCTTCATGCGAGCAGAGCGTAAATTTCGCAAAGCCTGAACCGTGGTGAGCCCGGCGAATAATTCGATCATAAGGGGCCTGCTTTATATGCTGTAAAGCTACTACAAGATAAGAAAACTTCTCATCTTCATAGCCTAAAGAGCCTAGCTTTATGGCACGGTGCAAGCGGCTTCTAGGCAGACGGCATGAAAAATGGCACCAGTCCCCTTTTTGAATCGGACAGGCACGTTGATGAGGGCAAGGGGCTATGACCTTTCCACCCATTGCTATGAGCTGAGTGCGCGCACGAATGATTGTCTCATAGCCATGCATTGTCCCCGGCTCTACAATCACAATAAGCTTTTTTGTCTTCTCAACGAGTGTGATAAGTAACTGCTCAAAAAGGCTTGCTGAAAGCTCTCCAAGGGAGTAAGAGAGCACTGAAAGATCAAACGAGGAATCAGAAGTATACGCTTTTAGATCTTGCTCTTGCCACTTCACAGCACAGGGAATAGCAAGGGCTGAAATAAGTTTTTTACCAAGCGTAATAAATTGAGCATCACGCTCGACAAGGCACGCCTCTTGTAATTCCTCAAAATAGTAACTTGCTGCCAGAAATGCTGTTCCTGGACCTGCACCTATGTCTACGAGCGAATGAATAACATTATCCGGCAAATATTCTTTAACACGCCCAAAGACCTCAAAAAGAGCTGCATAGGTTGCTGGAAGGCGAAAAGCAAGGTAGGCTAAATGCTCGTCTAAACTCTCAAGAACGTTCAGCCCTTTTGCTTCTACTCGCTCTTCTTTATAAAAAGCTGTTAACTTTTCACGAACAGCTGCAAGCTTGTTTGCCGAGACGCCCTGCATCATCTCATCAATTGCCGCTTGCACACTATCAGGTAAGGTATTCATAAGAATTAGCTACCAAAGTCATCCAGTACGATGCTATCGCGAGGAACGCCATAATCATCAAGAAGTTTCAGAACAGATTTATTATGCAATGGTGGTCCACAAACATAATAAAGGCTCTCTTCCGGTGCTTCCATCTTTTGGAGATCACCTTTTTCAAAAGCACGGAAAAGATAATTTGTCTTCAACGGATTTTCTTTTGGCCAGCCTAGCTTGAGATCCTCTTCTAGCGGCTCTGAAAGAACAAGATTATAATTAAAGTTAGGAAACTCTTTTACTAATGCCTCATACTCTTCTTGATAGATATTTTCCCGAAGCGAACGAGCTCCATACCAAAGCGACACCTTACGCTTTGTCTTTTCTGTTTTGAAAAGATGCATGATATGCGCACGCGCAAATGAAGAACCAGCACCTCCGATGAGGAAGTAAAGGTCACGCTTGTCATCCATCATGAAAGACTCTCCATAGGGGCCTGAAATCGTTACTGTATCGTGAGCTTTGAGTGAAAACGTATAAGATGAACAAATGCCCCATGGTATTGTCTCTGACACTTTTCCTTGAACAAATGGAGGTGTGGCAATGCGAATGTTAAAAAGAAGGCGCCCACCCTCAGCTGGATAAGAGGCCATGGAATAGGCACGCAGCTCACCTTTCGGGACCGTTGAAAAATCTATCTCTTTATCCCACAGGCCATATTTTTCCCAGTCGCCCCAAAACTTCTTATCGGTCGTCTCTTTCCAATCACTTGTGTTTGTTTTAAATGGCGGAACATGGATCTGCACATAACCCCCTGCGCGATAATGGATCGCCTCTCCCGGAGGCAACTCAATAGCAAGCTCTTTAATGAACGTAGCTACGTTCTTATTACTAATCACCTTGCATTCCCACTCTTTAATGCCAGCTAGTGCATCTTCAATATGGATGCCGAGATCATGATTGACTTTACTTTGACAGGAAAGACGCCAGCCCTCTTTCAGCTGCTTCCTTGAAAATGTTGAACGGTCTGTCTCTATAGGCTCTTCAGCACCTTTTAAAACCTGTACTTTACACTGCTTGCAGGTAGCTTTCCCTCCGCATGGCGAAGGTATCGGGATCCCTTGCCCTGTGAGCGCAGAAAGTAGCGTGCTTCCTGCTGAAACGGTCTTTGTCATCTCTTCGTTGTCATTAATGTAAATCTTACACACCCCTGTGGTGGCAAACTTTCCCTTGACCCACAAAATAGCGCACGCAAGTGCAACACCGATAACTAAAAAAGCAGCGATAGCATAAAGACTTAATGACCAATCTATTTGAATTGCAGCAATGAATACATTCATGAAACGTCTAAATTTTTGGGCTTTTTCTTGAGATTAACTACCCCAACATATAACCTG
>JAHFTM010000145.1 GCA_023269335.1 Chlamydiia bacterium | reverse complement strand
TTTGGGATTAAAAGCAGAAAGCCTTTTAGGATGTATTAAAAAGGTATTCTGATCAAAAGTTAAGATCGCAAGCCTTTCAAGAAGCGAGTAAGCACCAGGGGGAAGATCCTGAAGGAAGCTAAGGAGCGCGCCTACTGTTTTTTTCTCTTTTGCTGGTACAGATTTTGCATCTGCGCCAATTTCAGAAAATGGCTTCTGCAAGCTACTTTCACCACTTGCATCAACGGATTCAAAAGCCATGTCTTTCACTCCCTCGTAGCATGTCCTTTTGCGCAACCTACAATAGGACAACTAAAAAGTATACTTTTCTTTTATAATCCATTGGTATAAAAGCGAAAAATTACCAAAACTCGCACGTGGCGTTAAATAATAGGAGGAGAAAGATGTCAGTAGATTCTGTGAAAGCTCTTATGGATCTTTATGATGAGTTATCAAAAAGTAAACTAGATTTGAAAGATGAAATTGCCAAGTTTGGTTCAACAGTTGAGTCTGAGCGCCTAGAAGCAGTAAAGAAAATAACTTCGAAAGTTTTGATCACTAAAGTTGAAAAATGGCAAGAAACAACAGAGACGATGTTAACGCAATTTCGCTTTTCTCCCAAACCGAATCTTGATTTTGGCAATCGCCTGTTTTACAGTTGTTTAGAACTTATTTTTGGGTGGGGAACAAAACATAAAACCAATTACCAAGAGACAATCAGCGCTATAAAGGATGTCTTTGGAAAAATTACGGTTGAGCGAGAGCAAAAATTTACGCATGAACAAAGAAAGAAAATTGAACTTTTAAAACAGCTGCTTAACGGTATTATCGTGCATGCTGAAGGTGAAAACTCACAAAAAATTGGCTCACTTGCACAAGAGCACATCTCTTTTACAGCTCGAACAGCGCGTACAGAGGTTCCAAAAGCTTCTCAGCAACCTATGGTTGCACTTATCTTAAGTACATTTGAGAAAGAATGGATTGATAAATTACGGCCATTTCTTGCTGTGATGCAAACAGAAAACACAAGTCGTTTTGGTGATCTTCACAGTCGCTTTCAGGTTATCTTAGAGCACTTTCAGGTGGTGTCACCGATTACAGAACAAAAGCTACGGGCTATGGTGATGAGTGAATCTTCTTCTGAAGGGCGTGCTGTCAACCAAAAGCACTTTGAAGCCCTTCTTGAAGTGGTTGAAATAGTTAAAAAAAGATTGGTAGCTTTAGAGCAATTAAAAGGAGAGATTGATCAAATAATCAAGCTTCTTACTCAGCATGGAGAGTTGGATCATTGTAGTGAGCTTTTGCAAAAATTTCGAGAATTACACACGAAGGTAGAGAAGTTTTCAAACAGTGCTGAAGACAGCTTTAATGCACAACTTGGTCAACTGCAAAAGCAAAATGCGAGGCTAAAAGGTTCCGCAGATGAAGTATTTGAACATTTCCAAGATGCAGCTTGTGATCTTATGCGAACGGTTTATGGAATCAAAACATTTGTGAAGTCTTCTCAAATAGAAACTGCGTTGCAGCCAGTAGAATTGCTTTTGCGTAGTTTTTTTACTTCATCTTTGCCAAAACAGCTGAGTAGTGATCTTTTGGAAGAATACAAGACAAGTATCTTTTTGCCACTCGTGCTAGCAAAACAGTCCAAAGATACTCTTAATGCGCTCTTAGAGCTTTCGCTTACTTTCAGCAGTTATCTTGAGTTTGTGGAGATGTTAAGTAATATTCATGACATTCAAAGTGCACAAGCGCAGCTTATGGTCTCACTTCAGACAGCTACCCTTGATGCAGGCGATGTAGAGGTAGAAATCGAGCGAGAGCTCAAGATGGTTGAAAAAGAAGAGGTGCATTTGTGTGAATTTGAAAAGTCGCTTCAGACATCGCAAACAGCTGGCAATGCTCCAGTTTTGGCTGAACTGCCAAAAGTACAGATAGCCCTTGTAAAGCTTAAAGCTCTTCTTGAAAAATGCAAGTTGGCATACCCAGTCTACTATAAATTAGCCGAGTGTCATGAAACGATAAAAGAGCTCTCGCTTTATATACAAAAAGATGCTCTTTTACAAACAGAGCTTGCAAAGCCTGTAAGTGCTCCAAAAAGTAGTCTTAAGGTAGATTTTTCTAGGATGACTGCTCTCAATCAAGAGTGTGGTGCAAAAAGGGCTGCAGCTCTCATACAAGACGATATGCTTTTTACAGCTTGGCTTAAACGCGCTGAAGAAATTGCAGAGGAAGTGAGCACGTTGAAACTGAGCTTTAGCAAGATAGTAAGTAAAATTCAGGCTGACAAAGCAGTCGCTAATTTTAAGGCAAATATAGCGGCTTACACACTTATAAAAACAAAGCTCTTCCCACAGCATCTTGTAGTTTTCTCTGAAAAGCTTGCTCTTGGTGAACTTGAGAAAGCTTGTAGCACTCATCTTGAAAAGTGGGTGACAGCAGAGAGTGCGCCACAAAGTCAAACGGTAAGTTTTGCTGATTGGCAAACACAATGTCAGCTTTTTTCTGAAAAATTAAGTGCGATAGAGCTAGAGCTTCAGCCCTGGGCTAAATATCGAGCTGAGACAGAAGCATTGATTGAAAGGCATAAAGCCAAAATGATAGCGCATCTTAAAGGTGTTTCATTTGTCGAAAAAGCTTTTGTAGTTCTACCAGAAGAGCTTATTGTCTGTTTTTCAAAACTTGCAGATCCAGTAACAGTGCCAGCAAGTGCTCTTCAAGGGCTTTATGCTCAACAAGCGCATCTCATACAGCATATAAATCAGTATCAGTCGGAGCTTTTAAGTGAAGAGCTCAGCTTAGTTTCAAAAACTGCGCAAATCAAAGCAAAAATGGCAGGAGCCTTAATAAAAACATTAGGTAGCCGTCGAAATGTGATTAAAGACGATTCTGATGAAGATGATGAGAGTGGACAAGCAACGCCCCGAGAGGTAAGTAGGGTGGTGCAGTCACCGGCTGATAGAGCAAGAGCACAAACTGTTGTGGCAAATCTACTTGGCAATAGGTCAAGACAGGCACCACGCTTTGTTTTTGCACACCGCCCACCAGCAAGACTTTCCAAGCTTGAAGCTGTAACTTTTGCTATGACTGTAGCCTTAAAGAAAGAGGGGAGAGCGCAGCTCAAAATCGATCTGCCTAATAATTTTACTGAGCTTAAAGCAGTCAATGCAAATTTTAACGCTAAGCTGCAAGTGGTCATGGAGCGTTTTGATGTGTTTATCAAAAAAGCAGAAGCTGCAGCCGCAGAGCAGCAGAAAAAGCTGCAAGCTGAACAGCAATCCCAACAGCAAGCGCGTGTTGCTAAGCTTATACTGCCTATAGCTCAGACTCAATCTGTAGCATCAAGAGAAGCAAGTATATCAAATGTAGGAGCAAAGGTGGCTGCTTTTTCTAGATCATAGGCTTTGCTCGAAGAGCTTTGGAGTGCTGCAGCTTGATGCAGCTTTCCTAAACATCAGTCTGACGATGCTTCACATGTCGACCCGCGTCAAACCGCGGGGGCGACGAAGCCTAAAACTCTAAACACATTAAGCTTGGCTATCTCAACAGCAGTAAGATGCTTGCAATCACCAAGATTCAGCTCTTCAATGCCTCGAGAAAGTGTGGCGAGTGTACTACCAGTAATTGTAGTCCAACCCATATCCAACTTTTTTAATTGCATAGCTACATGAACAACAGCACCCTGGGCATTATGCTTGAGACCAAGACCCGCTACTCCATCATCAGTAAGATTCTCGCAACGACGAAGCTCCAGCTCTTCAATGGCTCGAGAAAGTGTGGCGAGTTGGCTACCAGTAATCTTAGTCACACCCATATTCAACTTTTTTAACTGCATAGCTACATGAACAACAGCACCCTGAACATTACGCTTGAGCCCAAGACCCGCTATTCCAGCATCAGTAAGCTGGTAGCAAAGACGAACATTCAGCTCTTCAATATCTCGCGAAAGTGTGGCGAGTGTGCTACCAGTAATCGGAGTGGTTGACATATTCAACTTTTTTAACTGCATAGCTGTATGAACAACAGCACCCTGAGCATTATGCTTGAGCCCAAGACCCGCTACTCCATCATCAGTAAGCTTTTCGCAACAATCAAAATCCAGCTCTTCAATGTTTCGAGAAAGTGTGGCGAGTGTGCTACCAGTAATCGGAGTGTTTGATATATTCAACTTTTTTAACTGCATAGCTGTATGAACAACAGCACCCTGAGCATTATACTTGAGTCCAAGACCCGCTATTCCAGCATCAGTAAGCTGCCGACAAACATGAAGATCCAGCTCTTCAATGTCTCGAGAAAGTGTATCCAGTGTGCTACCAGTAATTTTAGTTTCCGACATATCTAAACTTTTCAGCTTCAGGCCAGCCAGTTGAGCAAGCCCTGTGTCAGTGATAGTAGTATCTCTGAATGAAAGAGTATGAAGAGATGTAAAGGAAGCAAGCTGTTTCAAAATTTCTGGTGTCAAATTTTTACACCCAGAAAGATTGAGTGAGCAAAGTCGAGGGCAGTATTCCTGAAGAAAAGAAATAACCTTTTTCAATTGTTCTGCAGAGGCATTCTCCAGTATAGAAGCTACGTCACCGTACGTGCCGTACACAAGCTGTGTAAACTGTTCAAGGTGATTTACATCAAGTAATTTAGCTTTTAATTTAGAATCTATTTGCGGCTCTTTTCCAGCCATAATATCCCTTGCAACTCGTAGCGCAGTGTCGTAGCCTAAGTTACGCTCCTGATCAGCAAAACGTTGTGTGCCTGCTGTAGGGTCCATACCCAAAGCCTTTTGCACAGTGGTGACTATTCTTTGATACTCTTCACGCTCAAGAAAGCTTCCTATTACTCCAATAAGTCCAGGAGACATTGTCAATTTTAATGGAAGGCATGGCTTTACTATGGCTAACTCTTTTATTCCTGATAGAACCTGAGTAACATCTATACCTTGATGTCGTTCGTCAAGTGTAGGAAGATGACTGACAATTGGTTGATCTCTAGCTGCTGTGTCTGCGTGCGCTGCATTAACTGTATTTCCATAATTAAGTGATATCATACTACCTTATCTCAAAATTTTATCTTCTTATGCAACGTATTGTCTCTATTTATTTACTACAAATCAATAAAGAAACTAGATGGTTGCATCTACGAAGATCCAGCTCTTCAATGTCTCAAGAAAGTGTGGCGAGAGTGAAAGAGTATAGATGTAATGGTTCGGGAAAACAAACAACGATGTGGTAGGTTAGTTCGAAAAACGTTATCATTTTCAAAAAAATAGCCAACCACATCGGATTGATAAAGATGTTTATTTGTGATATAACAAAAATTTTAAATCACTACTTGTTTAGGACTGCTCATTTGTAATAAATAGAAGTGTTACGTTGTATAATAAAATAAAATTTGGAGATAAAGTAGTATGATATCACTTAATTATGGAAGTGCAGTGAATGCAGCGCACGCAGATACAGCAGCTAAAGATCTATCAATTATCAGTCATCCTCCTACACTTGGCAAACGACATGAAGGTATAGATGTTACTCAGGTTCTGTTAGGAATAGGAAAGTTAGCCATAGTAAAGCCATGCCTTCCATTAAAATTGACAATGTCTCCTGGACTTATTGGAGTAATAGGAAGCTTTCTTGAGCGTGAAGAGTATCAAAGAATAGTCACCACTGTGCAAA
>JAHFTM010000010.1 GCA_023269335.1 Chlamydiia bacterium | reverse complement strand
TTATTCCGGAAGAGGCGTTGACACCCCTCGTGATACAACAAAAATGAGCGTCAATGATCTGGAACGCGCACTAGATGAATACCTCGCTGGTAAAGCCATTTCTATACCGCTTACCAACCCTATTGGCTGTAATGTGAAGTGGAAAGACAAAGATGCTCACTGGATGCCGCCTGAAGCGTGTGATCTTGCCCCAAAGTTAATTTAAAAAATAGTTTGCATATTGCTGTCTTAATATGTTACAATTGCTGCCAATTAATTGGTGTTTTTATGGATTATTCACTCATTCCTTTTCTTTTTGTCCTTTTGATCTCTTTTGTGATTGGATGCTTTTTTTCAAAATCTTCCAAAAAACAGAGCGACTATTTCCTTGGTGGTAGATCCCTTAGCTGGCCACTGTTAACAATGACTTTTACTGCCACTCAAATTGGCGGTGGCTTTATCTTAGGAACAGCTGATGCTGCAGCTGAAGTTGGCCCATTTGCAATTCTCTTCCCTCTTGGCTATTGCCTCGGCTTTCTGGCTTTAGGAGCAGGCTTTGGAGAAAAACTAAGAAGCCTAAAGCTTGACACAGCATCCGATGTGTTTGAGCGCTACTACAACAGCATCCATTTGAAAAAAATTACCTCTATTCTTTCTATTGTCTCCCTTACTGTCATTCTCGTTGCTCAAGCAGTTGCTTTGAAAAAATTTCTTTTTTCAATGGGTTGGGCTGATGAATGGATCTTTCTTTTGGCTTGGTCTGTGGTCATTCTCTACACGACGCAGGGCGGGTTTCTAGCTGTGGTCTGGACAGATACCGTTCAAGCGGCAGTTATGGTTGTCATGCTGATCGTCGCCTTTTTCTTTACTATGGGATCAGCACCTGCTGACACCACGACAAGTCTGACGTTTTTTTCAAGTGTACAGTGGGATTTAGCGGAACCAAAAATTCTCGGCTATCTTCTGATGCCTTTTCTCTTTATTTTCATTGAGCAAGACATGGTACAGCGATGCTTTGCTGCTAAAAGTAAAAGAGATGTCGCCATTGGAGGGCTTCTTGCAGCGTTGATACTTTTTATTCTTGCAGTCATCCCCGTCTATTTTGGGATGCAAGCAAGCGCTCTTCAAATACAAGGTGAAAAGAGTAGTAAGTTTATGGAGGCAATCAGTCTTTTAACAAATAAGGGAATCACTTCTTGTGCTGCGTCGGCTGTGCTACTGGCTATCATTTCAACAGCTTCATCACTCTTATCCGCGGCAAGCTCAAATATCTCTCAAGATTTTACTACAAATAAAGAAAAATTACCTATTCGTTGGACAAAACTCATCACACTTTTTACAGGTATTATCGCATTGATTGGTGCCTACACAGCCACAAATGTACTCTCTTGCATTATTGTCAGCTATGAACTTTTTGTAGCCTGTCTTTTTGTGCCTTTTGTTTTTGCTGTCTTTTTCAAAGATAACTGCTTAACTTTACTGCCAGCTGCCATCCTTTCGGTTCTTTTCGGTCTTTCAGGCTTTGTGCTTGTTAAAACTATCTCTTTCGGCATGTGGGACGAGCTTCTTCCGATTTGCTCATCTGCTCTAGGATTTGGGATAGGTCTTGCTTATGTTAAGTGGAAAGAAAAAAGCTCACACAAAGTGCTTTTCAGCTTGCAGACACGATTGTCGCCCATGAACAAACATTACGAATAGACTCATGAACTGGCTAGCGATTGGATGTATCAAAGCATATAAGTTATTTATCAGTCCGCTTCTTGGTAACTGCTGCAGGTTCACTCCTACCTGCTCTGAATATGCCTTGATAACTTTTCAGCAAGAGACGTTTTTCAAGGCTTGCTGGCTTGTACTCAAACGCCTTGGCAAATGTAACCCTTGGTATCATTGAGGAATTAAAGACAGTAAAAGCTGTCTGGCTGTCTTTTTAGTATCTTATATTTCTCTAGAAGTCTAGAATTTCATAATCAAATTATAAGTAATTCATTACTGTGGAGTAATACAATGACGTTAAGAATTCCAGAATCATTTAATGAGCCTGTAATATATACAGAGGGATTTTTTAAAAGTACAACTAGAGACAGTTATAAAGATCAAAGAACTGCGCTTAGCACGCATTTTGAGCACGCAAGGTTTAAGGCAACGCTTGTGACATATAGCAAACAAATTAAGGCCGCTCTAAAAGAAGGAAAGATTGAGAAAGCATGGGAGATCTATTCCTCCATTCCAAAAGAGCATCCGTGTAATTCAACCATACTTAACCCTATACTCAATTATTATGTAAAAATAGATGATACGAATGGGGTAGACGCAGTGCTTCGGGAAATCTCAAGAAAGCACATCGTAGTAGGTATGGTGCATTATAATACAATTATTAATAGCTATATGAACGCCTGTAAATTCGATAAAGTCACATCAATCCTTCGCGAAATGCAAGAAGCAGGTCTTCGACTTGATAAGATAACCTACAATACACTTATTAATGGCTATATGAGGTTCAATAAGATAGCTGAAGCCGAACTCACCTTTCAACAAATGAAAGAAGCAGGTTGTCAGCCTAATAAGATAACCTACAATACACTCATTTGTAACTATCTAAGATTAAATAAGATAGCTGAAGCCGAACTCACCTTTCAACAAATGAAAGAAGCAGGTTGTCAGCCTGATAAGATAACCTACAATACACTTATTTGGGGCTATCTAAGATTAAATAAGCTAGCTGAAGCCACGTCAATCCTCGGCCAAATGCAAAGAGCAGGTTTTCATCCAAATATTGAGGTTTATTCTATACTTATTAATGGCTATTTGGAAACACATAGGTTAGATGAGGCCAAGTCTATCTTTCAACAAATGAAAAAAGCTGGCTTTCAACCTGCTGCAGCAATCTGCACTGCACTTCTTGAGTACTCTTATTCTATGAACGATTTTGAAAACTCCAGAATATTTTTTCAAGAATCTCCCTTTTTTATACAATACTTCTTACCTATTTTGGATGACGACACTCGCTGCCTAGACTTGCGTGGTAAATCTCATGCTGAGGCATGCATTGCCATATTGCTTCTTTTAGAATATCCCTTTCAAAAAACTATGATTGTTTTTAGTAAGTGGCTTCATTCAGCTCTTAACCCGGTTACAATGAAAGATACGATTGTACAGTTTATTGAAAATAAAAACTTACCCTTTGCAATAGAACCATCAATAAATGAATTTGGCGTCATTGATGAAGAGTCTTCAGAGTTAGTTCTTGACCTCAGCGTATTTACCTACCCTAGCTTTGACAGTTAAATTTATACTTAACCTACGGCATTTCAGGAGACTGTAAAAGTTATTTCCCGACGATCCCTTAGTTCGGAATACGTAAAGTGGTGCCTGGCTTCAACGCATCATTATGTAGGTTATTTACCTGCTTTAACACAGCTACTTCTACATGGAATTTCTTCGAGATCTTCCACAAATTGTCGCCTTGCTGCACAGTGTAAAAAACTTGTTTCTTGGCAGGCGCTGCCGGCTCTTTTTTTGCAATGCCGGAACCAGGATTTAATCTCACTTGCGGTTTGGCATTGGATTTGACAGTAGCTTTTGCTTTCACAGCTGGTAAAACTTTTTGTACCGTTTTGATATTTGTTTTGGCAACAACCTTACCTTCCTCTGCTAAGGGCGCCTTTTTACCAAAATGGATGAGCAAATCTCGTCTTGAAAAAGCACGAAGCTCCTCTTTTTTTTCCGCCTTCACCAAAAAATCTTGCGCAGCCTTCCAGACAGCATCTCCACGCTTACTCTCTAATAAAGTAAGTGCATAGTCCAGACTAAGTGCTGGTGTCTCTTCAAGCATGGCAAGGACTTTAATAACTTCAGCATCTGTCAACAGATGTACTGCAGTTTCCCGCTCTAGTAAAAAAAGCAGCTTTGCTGCCACCTTAGACGAGAAACCAAGATAGGTAAGAAGGAGTTTTTTTCGCATCAAAGCTGAAAAATCCTGCGCTTTTTTCTCTTCTTGAATACAATCAGAAAACGTTTTCCAATCGCCTGCCAAAACAAGCTCTACAAGCTCATCACTAGATATATCAACTCCCTTTTCTTTTCCTCGCTTAAAAATCGTCTCGATAGTTAAAAACTCGGATGTTTGCAAAAAGGCCTTTTTTAACTCTCCATCGGTTCGAGTCTCATCCTGCTTTTGCAACACAAAAAGCCCTTGGCACGTAAAAGGATAACGCTCCTCTTTTACAAATTTGGAAATGGCTGCAAAGTGCTCACCTACAAAATGCCTATGAAGCGTCACACGCAGGTCACCTACCTCCAGTACCCGTTCCTGCTTTTCTAAATGCACACCTACTTGTAGACTTACAAGCGCACGAGGAAGATCAAAGTGATGCAGTGATGTAAGCAAGCCAAGTGCCAGATCCTGTACCTTGTAACCGTCTGCCACAGGTGATTCATCTTCTAAAAGTAAAAAAAGATCAGGGACCGCTTTCTCTTTCAGTCCTACAATCTGAGCTTCAAGAGTTTCAGGCCCTACCCCTAGCAGCTCGCTATTGAGTGGCAAGGCAGCCGGTTTATACTGCGCCAAACGAAGCACGTTGTAGCCATATTCCTGACTTTCATAGACTATGAAAATGGTCAAAAGGACATTTACAAATAAACTGGCAAAAAGTACTTGTAACACTCTTTTCAGCCTATTTTTTTGGACAAATTCTTTTAGATCATCATCTTGTTTCATTGTTTTATTTAACAACATTCAAAGTGTTTCTGTAGTTTTTTTTGTTCTTCCAGAAGTTCTTGGGGTAATTTTTTACCGAAAGTAGCAAAGTAGCTTTCAAGATCTTTCGTCTCTTTTTTCCAGCTCTCTTGATTGATTTCTAAAAGCTGTGGATGACAGCCTAACTCTTGAGCCTCGGGACGTATGCCTATAGGCGTCTTCACACCTTTCGTTTTACCATCAATCCTTTCACACATCCATTTCAGAACTTTCATGTTCTCACCAAAGCCCGGCCACAAGAATTTGCCGCTGTCATCTTTTAAAAACCAGTTCACATAAAATATCTCTGGGCACTTTCTTCCGCTTACTTTCTGCTTGAGCCAGTGTGCAAAATAATCGCCCATATGATAGCCGCAAAAAGGCAACATCGCAAATGGATCATGCCTGAGTTTGCCAACTTCACCTTTGGCTGCAGCTGTTGTCTCTGAGGTCATCGATGCTCCTAAGAAAACCCCATGCTCCCAGCTAAGCGCTTGCCTGACAAGAGGCATTGTAGTCGATCTTCTGCCGCCAAAAATAATGCCTGAAATGGGCACACCAAGAGGCGCCTCATAAAGCGGGTCTACCACGGGACACTGACTTGTAGCTGCTGTAAAGCGTGAATTTGGATGTGCTGCTTTTTCTGTTGGAACAGCTGCCTGCCCCCACTCTTCACCTTTCCAATTGATCAGATGCTGCGGCGGCACATCAGTCATCCCTTCCCACCATACATCACCGTCATCTGTCAAACCGACATTGGTAAAAATTGCATTTTTCTCAATCGTCTTCATTGCATTGGGATTTGACTTCATTGAGGTACCTGTAGCCACACCAAAGAAGCCTGCCTCAGGATTGACAGCATACAGCCTGCCATCTTTACCCCAGTGCATCCAGGCAATGTCATCGCCCACGCATTCTACCTTCCAACCAGGAAGTGTTGAGGAAAGCATTGCCAAATTTGTCTTGCCGCAGGCACTAGGAAATGAGGCTGTAAAGTACTTTTTTTCGCCTTCAGGGTTGGTGACAGAGATGATAAGCATATGTTCGGCAAGCCAGCCTTCATCTCTTGCCATGCAAGAAGCTAAGCGCAAGGCAAAGCACTTTTTATTCAACAGTGCGTTGCCACCATAACCACTACCAAATGACCACACCTCACGCTCTTCCGGAAAGTGAACGATATAGGTCTCTTTTGGGTTACACGGCCAACTGACATCTTTTTCATCTGCTGCTAACGGTCTGCCAACTGAATGCAAACACTTAACAAATTCACTATTGCCAAGGGCCTCTTCTGCCCTCTTGCCCACACGTGCCATAAGCCGCATATTCACCACTACATAAGGTGAATCAGTAATCTCTACGGCTCCTTTAGCATAAGGTGAGCCATAAGGCCCCATCAGGTAGGGAACAACATACATTGTTCTGCCACGCATGCAGCCCTGAAATAACCCTTTCAGCTTCGTTTTTATCTCGGCAGGCTCTTGCCAATTATTTGTTGGACCCGCATTTTCAGAACTCTTTGAACAGATAAAAGTTCTATCTTCTACCCGCGCGACATCTTCCGGATTTGAGCGGGCCAAATAGCTTCCTGGCCGCTTCAGCTTCACAAGCGTTTTACTTTCAATGAGCTTTTGGATAAGTTGCTTATTTTCTTCGTCGCTCCCATCAATAATCTGCACATCCTTCGGCTGACAAAGAAGGCACATTTCTTCTATCCATTTTTTCAAATGCTCATTTGCAACTGCTTTCATGAATTATCCTACTAAACCTCTTTTCTTTTTAAATTTATCAAGGTAGTCAAGAGCTTTGCCTGTGCCAAGACAGACAGCTAATAGAGGGGTTGGAGCAATAATGACAGGCAGACCTGTTTCTTTATTTAAAGCTTTATCAATGCCGCGGATGAGGGCACCGCCACCTGCTACCACCATACCACGTTCGACGAGGTCGGCAGCAAGTTCCGGAGGACACTTCTCAAGCGTCAGCTTCACTGAGTCGATAATCTGCTGGATAGGCTCAGCAAGACACTCTCTGATTTCTACAGAGTTAATACGACGAGTGACAGGAAGGCCTGAAACCTGGTCACGTCCTTTAACTTCCATCTCCAATTCATGCTCACCCATAGGAAAGGCAGAACCAATGGCAATTTTGATTTCTTCTGCTGTACGTGGCCCGATCATAAGGTTGTAGGTGCGGCGCATATAATTGATGACGCACTCATCAAACTCATCGCCTGCGATACGCAGCGATCTGCTTTCTACGATGCCGCCTAACGAAATGATCGCAATTTCCGTTGTACCACCGCCGATGTCAATGATCATACTTGCTGATGGCTCATGGACAGGAAGGTCAACACCAATAGCTGCTGCCATGGGCTCTTCGATAAGCATTACCTCTTGCGCACCAGCATGCATAGCAGAATCTTCTACCGCTCGTTTTTCCACACCTGTTATACCCGATGGAACTGCAATCAAAATACGTGGACGGAAAAGGCTTCTAGCTGGTGTGACGCGGCGAATCAAGGCTTTGAGCATCCCTTCAGCGATTTCAAAGTCAGCAATAACACCATCTTTCATTGGCCTGACAGCATGTATTTTTCTAGGCGTCTTACCAAGCATAGCTTTGGCTTTGTGACCCACTGCCAGCACTTCGTTTGTCACAGAGTCGACAGCAACCACTGAAGGCTCTGCCAACACGATGCCCTTACCCCGCACAAATACCAAGGTATTGGCTGTGCCTAAATCAATACCCACATCGCTGGAAAATACTCCTCGAAAGCGATTGAGGCGTTTTGTACCAGCTCGGTACATCTCTTGAATCATCTGCTGAAAGCTCATAAGTGATCGCCTTTATCCACTAAATTAAGATGCAGTCATCATATTGAAGGCGGGAGATTTTTTCTTTAGATTTTTAATAATTCAAGCACCTCATCCCATGTAAGCTTAGAAATTACCTCTTCATCTGTACGTACTATTTCCTTTAAAAGCTCTTTTTTCCTTTCTTGCATACTGACAATTTTTTCTTCTATTGTACCTAAGGTAATGAGTTTATAAGAAGAGACTGCCTGTTTTTGACCCATACGCCACACTCGATCGGTAGCTTGGTTTTCGACAGCCGGGTTCCACCACATGTCGTAGTGAATCACTGTATCAGCACCAACAAGGTTAAGTCCAGTGCCGCCAACTTTCAAAGAGACTAAAAAGATAGAAGTGTCAGGATCTTCGTTGAATTGCTTGACAATGTTTAAGCGATTTTTACTTGAGCCGTCAAGATAGGCAAATTTTGCGCCCATCTTTTGCAAATCTTGTTTCATGATCGCGAGCATTTTAGTGTATTGGCTAAAGACTACTGTTTTATGTTTACTTTCAATCAAGCTACCAAGAAGATCGAGAAGCATTTCATATTTTGCCGAATCACCAACCTCTGCATTTTCTTTGGCAAAGATGGCAGGGTGGCAGCAGATCTGCTTCAGACGAGTGAGTGTAGCAAGCACTTGGAGACGCACCTTATCAAAGCCCTCTTTTTCAACAAGCTTGACAAGCTGCTCTTTGGCACTCTTGACGTAAGAATAATACAACTCTTGCTGTACCGGTGACAAATGACAATGGTAGGCAATGTGAGAAATGGGTGGCAAATCTTTCAGCACATCGCACTTCATGCGGCGCAGTACAAATGGAGCTACTTTTTTTCTTAGGGTGTGTAAGTTTTGTGTAAGATCACTGCCTGATTGTCTGATGTAATTATTTACAAAGCGGTCAAAAGAACCCAAGATGCCTGGCATGAGAAAGTCAAAAAGACTCCAGAGATCTTCTAATGAATTTTCCAGAGGCGTACCGGTGAGAATCAACTTATGCCTTGCCGGGATTTTTTTTACCGATCTAGCATTTCGCGTCTCACGATTTTTAATGTGTTGGGCCTCATCAAGAATAAGATAGCCAAGAGGAATCTGTTCATAAAATTCGATATCTTTTTGAACAAGACCATAAGAGGTGATGAACACATCATATTTGGAGGCCATTGATATCAGCTTTTTTCGCTCTTGAGGTGTACCAACACAAGTGACAACTCTCAACTTCGGCTGAAACTGATTAAATTCTTCTTTCCAGTTATCTACGAGGGATGTTGGACAAACAATCAGTGTTAAAGGAGGCTCATCGTCTTTTCGCAGCTCGTGATATTGCGTGATAGCAGAGATTGCCTGCAAAGTCTTTCCAAGACCCATGTCATCTGCTAAAATACCGTTGAGACCCATAGACCTGAGCCTTGCCAGCCACTGAATACCCTCTTCTTGATAGGGACGGAAAGAGGCTTTGACACTCTTAGGAGTAGGCGGTGTTTCGCATTTTGACATGTCAAAAATTTGCTCTTGAATTTCTTTCAATCTCTTCGATAGTTTTAGCTCGATAAGACTTCCTTCAAAACGTGTCTCGATAAGGTTGACAAGTACCCAAAGTGGCAGTTCAAGGGTTGTGTTTTCTAATTTTTTAATACCTAATTCATCAAAGATTTGTAAAGTTGGAGCTATGCTCTCAAGCTTAAGGACCAATATTTTCTGAGCGCGCGAAAGATCACCTTCGCCATCCTGACTTTCATGACCTTTTTTCGATGGAAGGCCTTTTTTAGCCATGACAATATAGGCGCGCTTAGAAAAGACACAATCCCAAAGATAGTCTACAGCAGTACCCTTCAGGCTGCCATGGACTGAAAAATCCAACTTGAGCCGGTCGAAATTTTTGCTCTCCGATAAGGAAATTTCAAAATGTGTGTCATCATAGCTGAATTGGCTTTGCAAATTTTCAGGATAGGAAAATTCGATACGCTGCTGATTTTGCGGAATGATCTCAGTCATGAACTCAACAATTTTTTTGTCGGTCTTAGCAACATAAGCACCGCTTTTTTCATCTTTGATAAAACCTTGAAACAAGTCGCGCACAAGTGCATTTTCTTCTACCAAATTTCTTGCCAAAATCCCTTGCTGGGTAACAAAGCTTTTCATATGCTCTGGATTAAGCTCTGCGGCACTATCTGGAATAGAAGTTACACCGTAAACATAGCGAAGATGAGCTTCCAGTTCACCATTAGCGTAGTTTAAATTGCAGACAGCCTTTACACCTCCCGCAGAGGGATAGGTGACGATAGATTCCAAGACTTCCGTATTTGTAACTCTAGAATATTGATGCATTTCGGGAAGTGCATTTTCAACAAAACTGCCAAATAGCGCTTCAGGGATGGCCATTTTTTGAATCGATTCAAGCTCATGAATATGCTGACGCTTGATTTCAGAGACGAAGCGGAAATAAAGACCGTCAAGAAAAACGCCAGGCTTGCCACACTCAAAAATCTGCACAGCTTTCATTTCAAGCGCACCTTTTGAGCCTAAGTGAAGCGATGGAGAAAGAATAATATGAGGAAGTGGATTTTTCAAAAGTTCTAAGGTAAAAATAAGTTCAGCTTTGGCACTGGCGAACTGCAATGGCTTTTCTTGTGTCTCCCAATAAAGTGAAGGCAGGATGAATCCACAAGTCTCTTTTTCAAGTTTACCCTTTTCACAGGCTGCATCTTTCTTAAGCTCTTGATGGTTTTCTGCATATTCATGAGCACAAGCTAAGATCTCTCCAAATCCCTCTCGATCTACTTCCACATGGCGAACAACCCCTTTTTCAGTCTTTGATTCCGTGAAATGAAGGTGGGGACGCAGCGCTTTTATGAGCTCTTCACAAAAAGGACCAAAAGAATCGACACCAAAAACAAGGCGTCTGCCCCCCAATATCATTGGTTCCTGAGCATGAATGGATGAGAAAAACTGCTTCGGCTGACCAATGTAGAACGGTTTTGAACGAAATGGCAGGCGAAGTACAAGTTGTATCTCATAGCTTTTAACAGGCGTTTTATTGATCGGTATGAATACAAAAGAAAGCTCTCCTACATCTTTGTCGAGTTCTTCTTCAGGAACAAAGAATGCACTTCGTCCCAACACACTTGAAGCTTGCAAATATTCGTCTAAAAACTGCTTTTCCATCTCTTTTTTATAGCGTACTTCCACCTTCTGCTCTATCTCTCGAACTACTTTATCTACCTGCTCTGTTTCAACAGCTTTTCCTGGTTTTATATCACTTATTTTTTTTCGTGACTGGGAAAAACTATGAATGAGTTTTTCAAGTTCATCTTCTAAATAGTAGATCAGACAGGCCAAATGCTGACAGTCACCGGTGTGTGGGCAGTCGCAGCTTGAATCAAGTATTTCAGACTCAAAGCGGTCGATTTCAATCTCACAACTGTAGGCATTTAAAAATGCACCTGTAACCTCGGCATGAACCTTCATTACTTTGGGTCCAAACTGCACAATCTTTGCCTGCTTAACAACATCTTTATCATATAAATTTTTACCCTCACGCAGTGCTAGTGAAGCAAAATCTTGCTTTATCTTTCGGAAATTGACTATTTGTGTTTCAGTGGTCGGCATGCTTCCCTCTTACTCAAATTTTTTGTATCCGTCTTAATGAAGAAAGAGAGAAATTTTAGCAAGGCAAATTTGATTGGCATCGCGGAAATATTATTGATAAAAATTCGGCGATGGTTGTACACTTCATGGTCATTGAATTCTGGAGAAGGCTAAAAGATTGTCCCAAGTCTCTAGTTTGAAAAAATAGTTAGAGGCTGGTATAAAGCCTTGCGGATGTAGCTCAGTTGGTAGAGCGTCAGCTTCCCAAGCTGAATGTCACGAGTTCGAATCTCGTCATCCGCTTGAAGTATCTTTTTTTGTTTTGCGGGTGTAGCTCAGTGGTAGAGCATCACGTTGCCAACGTGAGGGTCGTGGGTTCGAACCCCACCACCCGCTTTCTATATACTTGATAATTGAGGTAATTACGTGCAAAACCAACTACAAGAAATACAGCAAGAACAAACGTTGGAAAACGAAAACGTCCGTATCAAGTACACAAAATCGCCCGGCTGTAAAGTGCATCTTGAAGTTTCTGTATTACCCCTCGCTATTCAAGCAGCTTATGAGAAAGCATTTAAAGCCGTTAAAAAAGAAGTCTCACTACCTGGGTTTCGCAAAGGTAAAGTGCCTGACGAAGTTGTAACAAAAAATTATGCTTCTCATGTAGAGCGTGAATGGAAAGATCTTTGCCTAAGAACTGCCTTTATTGAAGCAATCAGTTTGGCTAAGCTGCAGCCCCTTTCAAAAAATAGTATCAAACGCTCTTTCCTAAAGAGCTGTTCAAAAGAGAGTGGCGCAGAGGCTATTTTTGATTATGAATGCGAACCGCAAATTCCTTCTATTGATCTGAAGGCTATTGAAACAAAGTTAGAAGCTCAAAAATCAATCACAAACGAAGATCTAGACTGGGAAATTAAGAAACAGCGTGTGCGTCATGCGACTTTCGAAGAAGTTCAAGAGCGTGCAGTGCAAGAAGGCGATTATGTAGAACTTGATCTTGATGTGATTGAAAATCCTGCGCACAATGTATTCACGGGCAGATTATTTTGTGTCTCAAAAGAAGAAATGCCAAAGTGGGCCTATGAACTTGCTCTCGGCATGCAACTCAACGAATCTAAAGAAAGTAAGATAGCGCCAAATGAACATAGCGACGAGCAGTGCACAGAAAAGCATGAACACACAGATGCTTGTTCACACGGATCTGTAGAGGCGAAACTTTGCCGCATTACCTGTACTGCTATCAAGCGAGCTATCTTGCCTGAAGTTGATGAAGAGTTTGCTAAAAAATTTGGCTTTAACACAGCAGAAGAGCTCAAAGAAAAAATCAAAGAAATGCTCCAGAGAGATGCTGACCTTGTTGCTAAAGAGCAGACACGCAGTAAGCTTGCTTTTGAACTTTTACAAAAATATCCAGTCGACCTTCCATCGTCGCTTGTTGAGGCAGAAATAGGCGCCCGTTTCCGCTACGTGAAAAAGCTGGCTGATCAAGAGCGTGGCTCACTACCTGCAAGTGCTGATGACGATCAAGAGCTGAAAGCGATGGTAGCCTCAGAAGTTCACAACTTTTTTAGCTGCATGTACTTACTAAATACAATTGCAAGGCAACTTCAGATCTCTGTCACTCAAGAGGAACTCGTAGAAGAGATTACTTTTGAGACCCAGGCGCTCGCTCCACATCAAAGACTTGTCTATCCAGGCATTGACCCGAATGAAGCAAGAAACCGCATGTTTATGAGAGTCATGATGCGAAAAGCACTTGACTATCTCATTGAGCAAAGTACAGCTAAGTAAGTCCATAACAAAAGCCTTGCCTTTTTTCTTTGTATGGATTCTACTAACAATTATACAAACAAACTAAGGATAGATCCCCGATGACAAAAGAAAATGAATCGCTGATGCGTCCCAAAGGTCTTACGCCCTATGTCATTGAAGATACAGGTCGTGGTGAAAGATCTATGGATATCTACTCTCGTCTTCTGAAAGACCGCATCATCTTTCTCGGAACAGAAATCGATGACCATATTGCAAACGTTGTCGTTGCACAGCTTCTCTTTTTAAAGATGGAAGACCCAAAGAAAGATATCCATCTGTACATTAACTCACCTGGTGGTTTGATTAGTTCAGGTCTTGCGATCTATGATACGATTCAGTATTTAGGCTGCAGCATCAATACCTATTGCATTGGCCAGTGCGCCTCTATGGGAGCACTTCTTTTAGCAGCTGGCACCAAAGGCAAGCGCTTTGCACTACCTAATAGCCGTGTGATGATTCACCAGCCTTCAGGCGGAATTGGTGGTACATCTGCAGATATCGCTTTGCAAGCAAAAGAAATCATCCACATGAAAAATCGCCTTGCAGAAATTCTAGCTACTCTCTGCAATCAGCCACTTGAAAAAATCAAAGAAGACTCTGAGCGAGATTATTATATGAGCGCAGATGAGTCGGTCAAATATGGTCTTACTGATGAAGTTTTAATACCAAAACCAAAACCCGCTGCAGCTGCAGCATAGAGCTTATGACAAAACAAACAACAACAGCAAAAGATGCCGCAACCTGTTCTTTTTGCGGAAGGACCGAAGACCTTGTAGAGAAGCTCATTGCAGGACCTGAGGTATACATTTGCGATAAATGCGTACAGCTTTGCAGCGGCATCCTTGAGAAAAAACCTGAAAAAGAGTTTAAGCTCAATGTCTTAAAGCCAAAAGAGATCAAAGCCAAGATGGATGAGTACATCATTGGCCAAGATGCAGCAAAAAAAGTAATTTCAGTAGCTGTCTACAACCACTATAAGCGCATTTTGGCAAAAGGCAACCAGAAAGAAATCGAGTTCAACAAATCAAACGTTTTACTTTTTGGACCTACAGGATCTGGAAAAACGTTAATAGCTCGAACGCTGGCTCATATCTTAGATGTTCCCTTTGCTATCGCTGATGCAACAACGCTCACAGAAGCAGGCTATGTTGGCGAAGATGTTGAAAACATCATCTTACGTCTTTTACAGAGTGCGGACTACGATGTTGAGCGCGCTGAGCGCGGTATTATTTACATCGATGAAATTGATAAAATCCATCGTACAACGTCAAACGTCTCGATTACGCGCGATGTGTCGGGTGAAGGTGTGCAGCAAGCCCTTTTAAAAATTGTTGAGGGCACGATGTCGAATGTACCTCCAAAGGGTGGACGTAAACATCCAAACCAAGAGTATATCCGCGTCAATACAGAAAACATCCTCTTCATTGCCGGTGGTGCATTTGTTGGGCTTGATAAGATTATAGCTAAACGCTTAGGTAAGTCTACAATTGGTTTCATGTCCAAGAGTAAGGAAAAAGAAAGAGGCCAAGAAGAGATTGACCTCACCGAGAAAAATGCGCTCTTAGCAAAAGTAGAGCCGGAAGATTTTATTCACTTCGGAATGATCCCCGAGTTCGTAGGTCGATTCAATTGTATTGCCAACTGTAATGAGCTTTCTGAAGAAGATCTAATAGAAATTCTTGTGAAGCCAAAAAATGCTGTTGTCAAACAATTTAAAGCGCTCTTCAACATGGAAGGTGTGAACTTACATTTCACCGATGATGCATTGAAAGCGATGGCTAAAAGAGCACACATTGCAGGCACCGGTGCGCGTGCTCTACGAATGATTCTTGAAAGTACAATGCGTGATTTGATGTTTGATGTACCAACAGATGAGACAATCCAAGAAATTTTCATCGATAAAGAGACCATTTTAGAGGGCGCTCTCCCACAAATTACGCGCTCATCAGCACCACGCGTATCTCAGATGGCTTCCTAAAAAGACAAATCTTTTACACCCGCGGCTTAACGCGGGTGACCTCAAGGCTCATAATCAAGCCTGATGCACTCAAAAAAAGGTTGCATTTAGCCTATTTTTGGTGGCCAATAGCTCGAGCTTCAGCTCTATTACATGCTCTTCTACTTCGCTGTGGCCTATTTTTACCAGCTCCTACAGCTTCTTGTTGTGCGCTCGCAGCTTTTGTTGGAGAAGGCGAAGTTGCTGCTGATTCTGGAGAAGCAGTCGATACCCTAGCTAGTTGTGATTCAACAACGGCTGCGATCGCCGCCCGATCTTCAGAAGCTGTGCCCTGCATTGGGAATGTAAAAATAACAGGTCCATTAGTCTGTTTTCTTGTCGGCCTTATTGCAGCACGAGCCACCTCATCAGACTTCTTCTGCTGTCCATTGGCCCAAACTGCAGAATTTAATTGGCTCTGTACTTTACGTCCATTCCAGCAGCAGCATTTACATAAATAGGCTCCTACAAACACTGTTACAAGAGTACATGCACTACCTGCAACTAACGCTGTTGTGCTTGTACCTGCTAAAAAGCTTGAAACCTGTGTTGTTGCTGTACCCAATAAAGCTGTAGCTTCCTTGAGCGCCCTACCTGCCCATGTCATAAAAACTCCTTTTTTTAAGTGTAGTATCTCAGGATTGCTAGAAATTTGATGAAAATCTGTTTTCAAACAACCTCTGTGCTCACAAAGTTGTAATGCATGATTCTTTTTGCGTCAATTTATGAAATAATGATTGAGCAGCATATGCAATTGTTAAAATAACTCTTTTTAATATGACAATTTGACCACCCTCTTGATTTAAATTAAAATTTAAATTATAATACTAATTAGAGGGCAGAATGTATGCAGAGTAGCTTCTCTAAAGAATTTATTTCTTTATCTGTATGGCAAAAAAACAAGACTGATACAAGCCATTTTCGCCCTGAGATATATGTTACAAGCAATCTTCTTCAAATATGAAGAACCAAGGAGCAACCAATGACTCAAACTATTGTCAATTTCGTGACGA
>JAHFTM010000144.1 GCA_023269335.1 Chlamydiia bacterium | reverse complement strand
AAGTTCCACTAACAATCTTCATGCTTGTTCCTGTCTTCCCAGCTTCAGTGTAACCCCAGATATTGGCTCTTCGTGCTGATCCACCAGGCTTTGTTACCAGTTTCATTGCCTTCACAACTTGCTGTACAATATCTTCATCCAGTACACGAGGAAACTTTGCACGTCGCTCATCACCGGTGTTATCCAGAAGCACAACATCCTTACCCTCGCCATCTTTTTTCACAATTTTGCGCACGAGGGTTGGCTCTACCAGATAGCCCCCATTGGCGTACAACGCATAAAGGCGGGTCATCTGGACTGATGTTGCCTGAATATTGTGTCCTATAGCTAAAGAAAAGGGCGTTGGCACTGACCATTCAAGCTTGCCGTTAGGATGTTTTTTTCCTGGTGTTGGCAGTACGCCTCCACTTTCTGAGGGCAGCTCTATGCCAGTTTTTTTACCAAACCCAAAAGTATTTTCAAGCTCATTTCTGTACCATTTATCGCCTAGGCAATTGATAGTCCTATGTACAAGCGTTGCGGCATAGATATTCGAAGACTTCTGCAGCCCCAAATACATGTTGCAGTAGTGGTGGAAGTGTGTATCTGTAATAGGTTTTGATCTGCCTGGAAATCTGCCTTTTGAAGTGTCAATCTTCTCAGCTGGGTCGAAAACAGGTTTTTTACCTTGCGATTTTAAGATTTTATTGGCCTTCAGAGCTATCGTCAGCGTGATAGGCTTCATAATGGAGCCTGGCTCATTGGCGTCAGTAATGGCTTTTACCTTTGTGTCTTCAATCAGTTCAGGGCTATTAAAGTACTTTTGGTACTCATCTGGATAGAAAAATGGATATTGAGCGAGCGCTAAAATTTCGCCTGTATAAGGATCCATCATCATCGCCCAGCCGCAGCGTGCTTTACTTGTCTTCACACCAGCTTCTATTTCCTCTTCACAGATAGCTTGCAGGTAGTGATTTATCGTCAGGTATATGTCAGCACCATTATCAGGTTTCTCAACGACAAGGCTTGCTTCTAGTGAATGTCTTGGTGAGCGCATGAGCCTTCTTCTTCCTAGCTTTCCCTGTAGATATTCATTCTGAGCCAGCTCAACGCCACCGGTAGGATGGCTTTTTAGGGTGTCATCATCTTTTTGCGCACGTACTGTATGCAGTACCTGGCCAAGTAATTTTCCAAATGGATGGCTTCTCAGTGTGTCGCCAATTACAAAGACAGAGTTTGGTTCAATCTTATTTTTTTTGGCGTAAGGCCTCCACCAGCGCATTACAGTGTCTTTAGTTGCCTCATCCATCCATGACACTAGGCGTCTGCTGTGGCTCTTCTTCAAAAACTGGTCACGGTATTTTTTCAGCTCAGAAGCTGTTGGTTTTGTCAGGCTCAGCAACTTCTCTGCTACTTCGCCTTTATACTTTTCTGGAATGCTCTGTGGATCAATGTATAAATGATATTTCTTAATATCAAAGGCAAATTTTTGACTGAGTTCTGGATGTCCCTTTTTCACACTTGTATTTGAATAAAAAGTTCCTCGGACAAAAGGCTCTACAACGTCGAAGAAGTGCTGTTCTGTTGCCCAGTGTCTCCAGCGCTCGCCCTCTACAATCTGTATCCGGAAAAACTGCCCCACCAACATCGTTAATAAAAAAAATAAAAAGCCACCTAGCATGAGCAGCCGCTGCTTGTCATTCTTCGTAGGTTTCATCTCAGGCATATCGTCAGGCTTCATTAATTTTCAGTCTTATTTTCAAGTTGAACATGAATGATATCTGACACGTAAGGATGTTTCAAGTATCCATACTGCGGCTTTCGAGCTAGTTCCATCAAATTCAGAGGGTTTTCAAATTTTTCAATCTCAAACATAAGGCGTGTGTTTTCATCTTCAATACTTTTTAGCTTCTTTGTTAAGAGTGGTACTTGAATGCGGAATTGGGTGAGATTGTTGTGGCGGTTGATGTACGAGTACAGAGAGACTCCAAAAATCAGGACACAAAGAATAAGACGAACAAGAAAGAGCATATTGCTACCGCCTGTGAAACTTTGAATTGAGTGTAGCGATCTCTGCCCTAATTTTCAAATAGGGAATCACCTCTGACTCTTTAAATTATTTGAGGTAGTTTTTCGCAAAAGCGCAATTTAGCGCTACGGGCGCGTGGATTTTTTCTAGACTCTTGATAATCAGCGACTAGTGGCTTTTTAGTAAGAATTTGAATATGCGGGTTTTTCTTAAAAGTCTCTTTTACGATGCGATCTTCTAAGCTGTGAAAGGAGATCACTCCCATTCTACCACCTGGAGCAAGCAAATCAATGGCATTAGGTAGTAAAGAGGTGATCACTTCAAGTTCGCGGTTGACAGCAAGGCGAAGTGCTTGAAAAATGAGAGTGGCTGGATGGAGTTTGCCACGGCGATAGATCACTGAGGAGATAATTTCAGCAAGTTTACCGGTCGTTGTGATGCGCTCTTTTCTTCGTGCTTGTACGATTGCTTTAGCAGCTTGGCGCGATCTTCTTTCTTCTCCAAGTTCATAAAAAATCTTCGCAAGATCTGCCTCTGGCCATGAATTGATAATATCTTCTGCAGTAAGGGTTTCATGGGGATTCATGCGCATGTCAAGTGGACCATCACGTAAGAAGCTAAAGCCGCGCCCTTCTTGATCGAGCTGCATAGAGGAGACGCCTAAATCGAGAAAAATGCCATCAATTGCAGCTTGTGAGCCCACAACCTGTTTGAGCTCTTCGAAGTTGGCATGTACAAAGCGCACTTTAGGGGCAAAATCTTTGAGGCGTTCTTTAGCAATGGCGAGTGCATTTGTATCTTGGTCAATGCCGATCAGCTCTTCAATTTCTGGGTGTTCTTGTAAAAGCGCCAGGCTGTGGCCACCTGCACCCAGTGTGCCATCGACAAAACGACGGATAGGGCGGTTGCGGAAAAAGGATAAAAATTCTTCTTGTAGGACAGAAATATGCATAGTTTATTGGTTTTTCTCGTAGAGTATAGAGAAATCGCGTAAATTTTTCTGCATTATTTGTATCTAAAAATATTCTATGATACAATGAAGGTACAGGAGTGAGACTATGCCAGCTGTAACGATCGATAAATTTGATATTGGAATTTACATTCAATATGCCCGCAGAACCGAGCTTATCGAGCAAGTGCGTCAGCAGTACCATATGCCTGAGGCGCAAGGTGTGCCAGCTCAAGCGCTCATTGTTGATATCTACCCTAAGCTGTCAGAGCTTGACCTATTGATGGGGGTAGCCACGATTCATGCACCATGGGCCTATTTTTTTCCCCCCAAACGCTATCCTGCGCAGCGGCGCTCACCTTTTGCCTTCCATCGCATCATTCCTATTTTCGGCTCTGCAGAAGGACAAAAAGAAGAAGAAGAAAAATTGGATTCTATAGAGTGTGGATCACCTGAGGAAGAGAGCGAAAAAACAACCCTTAAAGGTTGCTTTCAGCAGATTGAAAAGATTAATGAACTCATCCGCTACATCGGTGGCAGAATTGGGCAGTTTTTACAAGGATAAGGAACAAGGAAAAAGGGTAAATGGGTCGTATCAACTGGATGCAAAAGCTTGGCTGGTCAGAAGATCATCTTGAAGAGCTACGTAACGCTGGCTACTCCTACATCCGTCAAGGTAAGTATGATACTGCACTTCCTTTTTTTGAGGCTCTCGTTGTCTTAAGCCCCGAAAGTAGTTACGATGCTCAAACGCTTGGCGCCATTTATGTGGAGCTCAATAAGCCAGAACAGGCGATCAAATACCTTGACCGAGCCCTGCAAATTGAAGGCGACCATTCACCAACCCTTCTCAACTTAGCCAAAGCCTTTTTTATGTCAGGGAAAATAGATGAGGGAGTGAAGCTTGCTGCCATCTTAAAAAAAGACTCCAATCCCTTCATTGCAAGCTACGCTTCGGCCCTTCTATTGGCCTACAGCTAATCTTCTAAGTGTGTACTAGTTTTTCTGCGCCTGTAAAAAAGCCATTGCTTGGTCATAGGATTCTTGAAAAATAAGGCGTAAGGCTTGAGTTTTTGGATCTGCTTCGTAGTAGTGTAAAACTCCACCAATAAAACGAATTTCTGCAAGATAGGGTGCCTGTGGTCGTTCTACATTTTTATCCCAATAGGCTATTTTGAAGCCCACTTGGTTCATGTTTACTTTTTCCGTAAAAATCTTTTTCTGGTAGGGGTTATTAGCATAAAATTCTCTCTTATCATCTTGATAGGATTGTACTTCAGGGCTTGTTGAGACCATTTTCCACAAATCTTGTGCTAATGATGAAGCTAAAATTCTACCTTCTGGTAGGGTTTTGGAATGAGAATCAAAAAATGCTAAGAAATAAACGGGGTTTGGGTCAGTACTTTGAGTGACATTTGAAACTCTGTAGAACTGCATGCCCTCTTTTTTAGCAACTTGTGTTCCATACTCATCAAGTGTCCAACACATACCAACAAACTCATCACCGCCAAAGTATTTAGGGTATTGTTTTCCTTTAGGATGAGGGAGATGAGAAAATACCCAATGAAGAAGCAAAAAGGGTGCATTTTTAATGTTCTCTTTTGCTTTTTCCCAGGTAGAGAGTTGATCTATTGTTGAAGGAGGAGGGATAATGCTCTGTGCATAGGAAATAAGATCGTGAGGTGTGTATCCTTTTTCCTGAAGCTCCTTTAGCACAATTTGCTTGGCCTTTTCATATGTTTCGGTCTGTATAAATTCTAATCGGTTCTCTGCGGATCTGGCCTCATAGCGCACAATACCTTGACGTATGTCAAAACCCATTAAATCGCCAGGTTTCCTTTCTCGTCGTTCAGTTTTATAAATATAACAATCAAATGTAATGCATGATGGAGGAAAAGGGTATTCTACGAGAAATGGCCGTAGTTCTTTCGATCCATTGAGATGCTTTGAAAAAATATCCATCCAAGCGACAGCTAAAACTCGTAACTGTTCAATTGTCATTGTGCGAATGAGTTGAAATGATAAAAAAGTCTCTCTTGTGACACCTCCAAGACCCGCACCTCCAACACCCCCACAAGAGACGGGAAATTTTTCTTGGATCTCTTTTGCAGCTTCAGCCATCACTTGATTGCAAATTTTCTCCTTGTCTCTGTAATCTACCTCCCCAAATAGCAGTATATTGTTCCAGCAACTCAGAAGAATAATAGACCAAAGGAGCTTTTTTACTTTCATATTTTAACTCGCAAGGTTTTCGCAATAGTCATCAACTTCATCTTTTAAAGAATTGAAGTACGTAAGACTTTTAAAAGAATGATCAAATTTTGGAGCCTTTCTATGTGGCCACAAAAATTCTATTGAGTTCCAATTCATGACAAATCCTACATAATCAAACCATGGAACAACATCTCGCATGCTCACATAGTGGGTACGACGAAAACAGAGATCTTCTCCAATAAACCCGCCAGGAGCAAATGCAGCAACAATAAATCTCTGAATGTTCTGTGCATCTATGATTTTGTGTGTGTCTGTAAAAAAGCTATTGCTTGGTCATATGACTCTTGAAAAATAAGGTGTAAGGCTTGAGTTTGTGGGTCTGCTTCGTAGTAGTGTAAAACTCCACCAATAAAACGAATTTCTGCAAGATAGGGTGCCTGTGGTCGTTCTACATTTTTATCCCAATAGGCTATTTTGAAGCCCACTTGGTTCATGTTT
>JAHFTM010000143.1 GCA_023269335.1 Chlamydiia bacterium | reverse complement strand
TGCTACAACAAGTTGAGCAACCCTCATTTTAGGAGTGACGACAAAGGATGTTTTTCCATGATTGATGAGAATAATCCCTACTTCACCACGATAGTCTGAGTCAATTGTACCAGGGGTGTTGAGAACTGTAATTTGATGCTTGAAAGCAAGGCCTGAACGTGGTCGAATCTGGATTTCATAGCCTACGGGAATTTCAAACTTTAGACCTGTAGAGATAAGCTTTGAGGCGCCGGGTGCGATGATAACATCTGACGCGATATTTGCGTGAAGGTCAGCACCAGCTGCACCCTCGGTTGCATACACCGGTATAAGTGAGTCATCTACTGCACTCACTTTTATCTTGATTCGAAGCGCTTTTTTTTCTATGAAATCTTTAATGTCCATTTTTTGTTCTGCCCTTCAGTTGTCTCATTATCCACTATAAATTTACTCGCTGTGACATACGCTAAAATATCTGCCAAGGTCTCTTTTAATTGATGGCGCTTGACAATGCAGTCAATCATGCCGTGCTTCAAAAGAAACTCTGACTGCTGCGCACCGGGAGGAAGTGGTCTTCCTAGGATTTGTTCAATGACACGAGGACCTGCAAAACAGATGAGCGCTTCAGGCTCGGCAATGATAATGTCGCCCAAAGCTGCAAAAGAAGCAGTCACTCCGCCAGTAGTCGGGTTGGTCAGAATAGAGATATAGGGAAGCTGTTTTTCACCGAACTTGGCAAGGGCTGCACTTGTTTTTGCCATCTGCATTAAAGAGAGAGTTGACTCCTGCATGCGAGCTCCACCCGACGTGGAGACAACAATAAGTGGGAGCAGGCTTTCTGTTGCGTATTCAATAAGACGTGTCAGCTTTTCTCCAACAACAGAGCCCATTGAGCCGCCCATGAAATTAAAGTCCATTACTGCCAGAGCACATGGTATTTTTTGGATCGCGCAAAGCCCAACGACAATGGCATCTTTCCTGCCTGATTTTTCCTTGGCCGCTTCTAGTCGTTTTGGGTAATTTTCTGTGTCAACAAAGCCAAGAGTGTCGACTGATTCAAGATCTTTAAAAAACTCCTGGAACGAGTCGGTATCTGCAAGGCTGCGGATGCGCTCATCTGCAGACAAACGATAGTGATAGTCACATTTTGGACAGCAGTTACAGTTACGCTCAAGTTCATTAGCATGAATGAGTTCGTTGCAATGCGTGCATTTTAACCACCCGCTAAAGCCATCTTTTTTGCTAGTGGTGACTTTAATTTTGGGTTTATTCCTAGAAAATAAGCCCATATACCTCAAAATTTAAGTTGTTTTGGCCAATTATATTAGAGAGAAGGCATTTGCGCAAGTGTTCATATAATTGAACTATTCTGGCAGTCATCAGTCTTTATGAGAAATTTATTTGCGAATAACTAGTCATATCTCACACAATGATGGGCAAGAAATTAAATTTATGAAGAAAATATTTGAAATTTTCGTGAATTTCTGTACAATGAAGATTAAGAAGTTAAGTTTGGAGGAAAAGTCCTATGTCGATGGAAAATGCAAAGGCAAACCTAAAAGAGTTTGGTAAAGAGCTTGGATTAGAAGATCTTGAGTTCGACGAAAACAATACGTGTATTTTGGGAATTGATGATGAATATTCTCTACACATTACATATGAGCCAAATTCACGCAAGCTCTACATCTATTCGCCGCTCCTTGATGGGCTTCCCAAAGATGACAAAATACGTTTTCGTCTGTATGAGAAGCTTCTAGAAGGTTCACTGCTTGGTGGTCAAATGGCAGGTGGTGGAGTTGGTGTTGCAGTGAATGAAGAGCTGATTCTTGTTCATTCTACAATTGATATGGAGCACGCTGTCTCTTCTGCTCTTAGAGCCTATGCCCCGATCTTTGTTGAGATGGTAGAAAAATGGCGTAAAACATGTCAGGAAGTTTCTGAAGGCCGTGATGATGGAGCTAAAGCTGCTTCAACTCCAGTGCCGATGGGCGTTCCTCGCGGTGGCCATGCTGGTCCAGGTGGATTTATCAAAATCTAGAGTTTGAAATCTAAGACACTAAACCCCTTTTCTGTATTATGAAAAGGGGTTTTTTGTATTTACTTTGCTGCGTCTAAAAAGCGCTGTTCCACGTTTTTCCAGTTGATGATTTTCCAGATACCTTTCACATAGTCTGCGCGCACGTTTTTATATTGCAAATAGTAGGCATGCTCCCACACATCAATACCAAGCAGTGGCACAAGGCCCTTTGTACTGAGTGGATCTTGATTGTCGCAAGTTGCTATCTCAATTCTTTTTCTTGCTTTATTGTAGCCAAGCCAGCCCCAGCCCGAGCCTTGGATAGCGGTAGCTTTTGCACTCATATCAGCGATGAAGGCATCAAGGGAGCCAAACTCTTGGTTGATGGCATCCGAAAGCTTGCCATTTTCAAGAAGGCCTCCGCCTTTTTTCTCAGAAATTAAATTTGTCCAAAAAATGCTGTGGTTAATATTGCCACCACCATTGAATTTGATTGCCGATAAGAGAGCAACCATTTGCTGGAGCTCTTGTTTTGCTTCAGCTTCAGCATACTGCTCTAAAGCTTTATTCAGATTGTTAACGTAGCCTTGATGATGCTTTGTATAGTGCAGATTCATGATTTCAGCAGAGATGACAGGCTCAAGCTCTGCAAAATCATAAGGCAGGGCAGGAAGTTTATATTGTTCGACCATAATACCTCATGGGTTTAAGAAAAGCTCTAGTCTGCCATGCTGCAACATTCTAAATCCAACAAAAAATCGATTCATCTCTCGACGATTTTTATTTGGAGGTATATGAAATACCCCTCTCACAAAAATCCTCAAGATCTGAACCGTTTTCCTCCTCTACAGCTGTAAAAGTTAATTTCCTTATGATCCCTAAGGTAACAGGTCCTTGGGCTAGCAGTGTGATGTTTTTTGGAAGTGCCCCAAATAATTCAATGTAGGCATCACAAGTAGAAGGGCTTGAGAAAAAAATTTCATCGAAGTCAGAAATGGTTGGCAAAAACTCAGGCTTTTTTGTGAACGTATCATAAAGAATGCAGTCGATGAGTTGTATCTGCTGTGTGTGCAAAAAATTGGAAATTTTGTCTCTTGATTTTGCTGAGTGAGGCCAAAAAATTTTTACCTTTGGAGCAACAAGCGCGTGTGATTGTATCAGCTGAACTATTCCTTCTGAGGTTTCAACGGCCGCAGTGTGAATGGCTGTAAAGCCATAATTTTTGAGCTCGGACGTCGTCTCTTTTCCCACAGAAAAGCATGGTTTTTCTAAATAAGCTTGTGGGTGGATTGCAAATTCTTGCACCATTTTCATAAAATAACGCACAGCCATTTTACTAGTCATAATGAGGTGAGTTGCTTTTTCAAGTTGTAAAAAATGCTCTTTTTTTTGAGGCAGTAGCTTTGTTTCAATGATAGGGCAATGGACTAAGGTCAGCTCTTCTTGCGCATTATTGTCTGGCAGTTCAAGGCCTAAATAGAGCCTCTTTTTTTTCGGTCTATCAATACAGGAAAAAAGTTTTTCCATTTCATGATCATCTTCGCGTGCAATAACGGCAAGGCGCCCTTGAAATTGAGTAGGTTTGCAATCAAGAATGATGTGATTGAGTTTTTCCAGCTGCAAACGGATAAGGGCAGCTTTGGCAACCACCACACCATCTACCGTCCCTTGAAAAAGAACTTCAAGCCTTTTCTCAATAGTGCCGCGGATATCAGTGCAGATAAAATCAGATCGCAGCGCTTTGATTGCTTCTTCTCTTCGATATGATGAGCAAGCAATTGTGGCATTTTTTTTGAGCGAATAGAGCGTGTCAGTATCTCTTAAGACAAGCACATCACGGCTATCTTTGCCACTTGTCAAAGCAATTCTTTTTAACCCTTTTGCTAATGGCTCAGGTAAATCTTTGGCAGAGTGGATGCTCACACGGAAGTGATTTTTCAGCTGGGCTTCATCAATTTCTTTAGTAAAAAAATCGGTTTTAGCAAGCGTGCGAAGTGATGTAAGCTGATCTTTATCGCCACTTGTTTCAAAAAATGTTGTGACAAAAATAGCGTTAGGATGAAATGAGCGAAGCTCTTCTAAGACCTCTTGTACTTGTGCTCTAGCAAGCTTTGAACCCCTTGCCCCTACAGAGATCATCATGTAAGCGTACCGATTGCCTCATCAACCCATTCGCACGCAGCAATTTCAATGGAGCCTGCAAATTCTTGTACCCCTTTGAGGTTGCGTTTGGGAATGATGCAGCGGGTAAAGCCCATTTGTATGCCCTCTTTAATTCTGCTCTCGATACGACTGACGCCTCTGACTTCACCTCCAAGTCCTACTTCGCCAATGACAAGCGTCTTTGCATCTAGCTTACGGTTCGTAAAGGAAGAGCAGATAGCCATGACGACGCCAAGATCACACGCTGGCTCTTGTACTCGTATGCCGCCTGTGACCGAAACAAATACATCGCATTTATATAAGTGAAGCCTAGCACGTTTTTCTAAAACAGCAAGTAGAAGCTGCAGACGGCTAATATCAACGCCAGTAGCACGCCTTGAGGGGGTTGGGAAAAAAGTATCGGTGACAAGTGATTGCACTTCAATTAAAATTGGTCTGGTGCCTTCAATAGTTGGAATAACGATCGAGCCTACTGTGCCGCCCCGGCGTTCTTCTAAAAAGATTTGAGAGGGGTTAGGGACTTCGTGCAAGCCTGTTTTTAGCATCTGGAAAATAGCTATTTCATCCGTGGGGCCAAAGCGGTTTTTGATGGCGCGAAGGTAGCGGTAATTTTGCTCTTTGTCTCCTTCAAAATACAAAACTGTGTCCACAAGGTGCTCAAGTACTCGAGGCCCTGCTATCTCTCCAGATTTTGTTACATGGCCGATAAGAAAGGTTGCAATGGTATGTGTTTTTGCAAGCTGCATGAAGGTGTTGGCAGCTTCACGCACTTGCGATACTGAACCTGGAGCAGAGGCTAACTCTTGCTTATAGACAATCTGGATAGAGTCGATAAACAAAACCTGTGGCTTGAGTACTTCCACTTGGCGGATAATCTCCGAAACCTCAATCTCGTTAAATAAAAATAGGTTTTCACTTTGAATATTCAGCCTTTTAGCGCGCATGGAGGTTTGTTCCAACGACTCTTCACCCGATACATAAAGAACTGTAAGACCTAAAGCGGCAAGTGAGCTAGCAACCTGTAGTGAAAGCGTAGATTTGCCGATGCCAGGGTCGCCGCCAATTAATGTTAAAGACCCAGGGACTATGCCTCCACCAAGGAGCCGGTTAAATTCACCTAAACTACAAAGCAGCCGTTCGATTGGCAGTGTGCTTACTTCAGTAAGTCTTACAGGCTTTGAGTTTTCGCGCTTTATAGGAGCTTCGCGAAGTGGCTTGAGAGAAGAAGAAGATTCAAGTTCTTCAAGCATCGTGTTCCAGTTTGTGCAAGCAGTGCACTGCCCGGACCAGCGGCTCTGTTTATTACCACAAGAAGAACAGTACCAAACACTTTTTACTTTCATAAAGTCTCTTGGTTTTGCAAACGCATTAAAGCTACACTTGCGGCATTTTGTTCAGCCTCTTTTTTAGAGGCTCCTTCGCCTAAGCCAATCAGAGCATCTTCAAGAAAAACCCCTATCTTAAAGTGCTTTTCATGGTCGGGGCCAAGTTCTTCGAGTACTCGATATTGCGGCACAAGATGTTT
>JAHFTM010000142.1 GCA_023269335.1 Chlamydiia bacterium | reverse complement strand
TACAAGCATGGATGTTCTAAATCTGCAAGAACTCACATAAAGACACAAGCTAACGTAGAAATAGGTTTTTTTATAAGACTTGGAAGTCGCGCACGAGAAGCTGGATGCTTGAGCCACTTACTTGTGGCGTGAAGGCTACACGAAGGGCAAGCGGACACTTCTGCAGATCGCTGATCCGCTCTGCCATGCCAACGCCTATACCTTCAATCATCCGCCCCTTCTGCTCCAAATAAAAACGAAGATGCTGTTTGCCGACTATTTTTGGTAGATTTACCTGCTGTGCATCCGCATAAAAGATCGGTGGCTGGTTTCCATGACCATGAGGCTCTAAAAGACGAATCGATTCCATCAGATCAAACGTCAGATCGGTAAATGGCACTTCAGCATCCAGATATAGTTTTGGAGTCACATGCTGATCTTGCAGCCGCTCATTAGCTATGGCTATGAATTTTTTTGTAAACTCTTCAATATTTTGCTCACGTATCGTCAAACCCGCAGCCTGATCATGCCCACCAAAGTTCAAAAGAAGATCTGAAAGTTCGTGCAGTATAGGAAGTACTGGAAATTCAGGAATCGAACGCAGCGATCCTTTGCCGACCTGTCCATCAAGCGCTATAATCACTGTCGGTCTGTTATACTGCTTTGAAATACGCATTGCTAAAATTGCAATAATACCCGGATGCCATTTTCTAGAACACAAAATGACCGCTCGGTGTTGGAGTATCTCAGGATGCGCCTGTAAAGTTTTTTCAATATCTTTCGTCATCATCTTTTCGATTTTTTGACGTTCGATATTATACAGATTCAGCTCAATCGCAAGCTTTTCCGCTGCCAAGGCATTTCTTACTAAAAGCAGCTTCACACCATGCTCTGGCTCTGCAATTCTGCCCAAGCTATTTAAGCGAGGCGCAATCTTAGAAGCTATGATCATCGTCGTTGTATCAGCAATTTCTGTTTCGCAAATAGAAAGAAGCTTTGCAAGCCCTATACGCTTTGTTTTTCTTAATTGATCAAGTCCGTAACTTACTAAAATTCTATTTTCTCCTAAAAGCACTCCCATATCTGACACAGTGCCGATAGCAACAAGATCCAAGTAACGCTTTAAATCCACCTTCTTATGAGGGATTACACCGGTCTCTGTAAGATGATCTGTCAGCGCATGGATAAGCTTAAAAGCCACGCCTACACCCGTAAGCTCACGGTTGGGATAGACACTCGTTACAAGCTTAGGATTCAACGTTGCCACACACAACGGTATTTTATCAGTCGGCTCATGATGATCTGTAATAATCACATCAATCTCATGACGCACCACTTGCTCAATATGTTCTGCGGCTGTGATACCACAGTCAACGGTAATAAGTAACGTGCAATGATGTCTTAAGGCGTATTCTAAGGCATCGAGGATCATGCTTTGTCTTAAAAGCGTGGTTCGATTGGAAATGTAGTGATGTACATTGGCACCGACAAAGTTCAAATACTCAGCCAAAAGAGCTGTCCCTGTCATGCCGTCTACATCATTATCTCCATAGATAAGAATGTGCTCACCTGCTTTGATAGCCTTGCTAATTCGCTCTACTGCTTGCGGCATCTCAGCAAATAAGAAGGGGTCGTGAAGATCGGGAAGCTTGGCATACAGGTAGTAGTGAATATCCTTTGCATTCGTGATGTTACGAGAGCAAAGTACCTGAGCAATTACAGGGTGCAGATGAAATTCATCGATGATTCGACTTTTTACAGCATCATCAATTTTCGGATAGATCCAGAGCAGATCGCGCGCCTTCAATCCTAAATCTTTTGCAACATAAGGCGTACTTTCAACTCCAGACCCCGGTTCATCCAACATGTGACTCCACACTTAAATTCCTTGAGGACTCTTTTTCTCTATTATGGAGCCACAGAAGAATTGGCGAAGCAATAAAGAGAGAAGAAAGCGTGCCTAAAAAGACACCAACTGTCATTACAAATGCAAAGCCGAAGATGGAAGTTCCTGCAAAAAAGTCAAGTGCCAAGAGTACCAGAAGCGTTGTTCCTGAAGTCATCAGCGTACGAGAGAGCGTCTGATTTAACGCATGATTGATGACTTGAGGGAAACTCATTTTACGCATGACGCGCAAATCTTCACGGATTCTATCAAAGACGATAATTGTATCGTTCAATGAATATCCAATGATCGTCATGATGGCTCCGATAACTTCAAGATTGATCTGCACGGGTGCTCCAAGGCGATTTGCAATAGCCATAACAGCAAGCGTTAACAAAACATCATGAAGAAGTGCCAGCACTGAACTGACAGCATATTTCCACTCAAAACGAAACGCGATATAGATAAGTATGCCAGCCAGAGCAAGACTTAACGCAATGATCGCATTGTTTCTCATCGCATCAGAAAACTGCCCGCTCATCACAGTCCAATTATTAGTCAGGGTTGAAAGAGATGAAGGCTTTATCTTAAGACCCGCACTTTCTAGCGCTTTTACAATAAAGACGATGCGTGGATTTTTCTGAAACTCATAAGTGACAGCCGTATTTTGCAGCTCACGAGGCATACCAAAAAACGCATGTCCTCGATCTTCAAGCGAAATACCCAACTGAAGGCGCAATAAATTTGACCTGCCTAATTCACGGATTTGGAATTCCGTTGAGTTGATCCCTTGTGCTGTAAGTGCTTTGGAAGTTTTCTCAACAAGCGATTCTTTGCCCGTCTCATCCACTTCTACAACAAGCGAGTAACCACCAGTGAAGTCCATGCCAATCATCGATTTCCAATTTGCCTGGAAGACCATAGCGCCAACTGCAAAAAGTACAATCGAGATGATAAAAGCAGGCTTTGCCATTTTCAAGAAATCGAAGTTTCTAGGGCGAATCCATTCGGCCATTTTCAGCTCGCGATTTTTTGGATTTTGCACCCATCCGGCAAAGAAATAACGCGTCATGAAAAGGGCTGTAAACATCGACGATATAATACCGATGATCAAGGTCACAGCAAAAGCACGAATAGGGCCGCAATCAAATTGCAGTAGGATAAAGGCCGCCAAAATAGTTGTTAAGTTGGAGTCTAAGATCGCAGAAAATGCCTTGCGGTACCCTGCTTGGATGGCAGAGGCAATGCGTCCTGAGATTTTAAATTCTTCACGTATCCTTTCAAAAACAAGCACGTTAGCATCGACTGCCATACCAACAGTAAGTACCATACCCGCAATACCCGGTAAGGTGAGTGCTGCTTCCATATTTTGTAAAACAGCCCAGATGATAAGTACGTTGACAAGCACTGCAATGCTAGCTACGACACCTGCAAGCCTATAGTAGCTGCACATGGCAACAATAACTAAAAGCACTCCGATGATAGCTGCACGAATGCCTTTCGTGCGCTCTTCTACTCCAAGTTCAGGGCTTACATTTTGCTCTGACAAAATACGTGGGGTAAAAGAAAGTGAGCCAGCTTTTAAGTCTGTGGCTAATTTGGAAACTTCCCTCTGTGAGAAGTTACCTGAAATCATTGCATGATCTCGAAGCGGTGAATTGAGAGAGGGCGCTGAAATTACTGTGCCGTTCAAGATTACTGCCATACGATAGCCGCGACCTTGTGTATAAGCCTCTCTCGGGGTGCCAACAATTGTCTCTTCGGCAAACTGCGACGTCCAGGAATAAAAATTATCGCGTGGATTACCCTGTGCTGCAGAACTCTTCACACTGAAAAGTAAAATGTTGCCCTTCGATGGGTCATAGCTTGTCTGAACGCCTTCAAGGTTTGCGCCTTCCAAAGCATAATTTTCAAAGACAATCAATAAAGGATGCGTCTGGAATGACCATTCCGAGAGATCATCACCTCTGAAACGCGCGATTGTAGAAACTGAATCATCAAAGCGCGCACTCGCAACTGCCTCACGCGGATTTGCAAGCCGTAAGCCCTTTTCATACAGTGTTTGTGCAGCGCTCTTTGTACCGAAAGTTGTCTCTCTTGTGGCTGCCATCTGAAACTTCTGATAAGCAATATCATTGATACTTTCAATATCTTTCCTGTTTGTAACAACAGCTTCGTTCCAAACGTCTTGTAAGAACTCATGCACCTCTTTAGAAAGCGCTTTGTTATAGGATCCAAATTGCTCATTCACCACATGGAAGTACATAGCAGAGGCTTTAATAAGCTCAGACGCTGAGAGCCCTTGCGAGCCTGGGAAATCAAGTAAAATAGTGGAATCTTCAATGCGAATAGTACGCTCAGAAACGCCCATCTTGTTAATACGTGTATAAAGCTCATTAGCAGCTTGTTTCAGCTCCTCTTGCTTTTCTACACGATGACCCGCATGATCTGTAATGGCAATACGTACGCTCTTCCCACCTGACAAGTCTAGACCCCAACGTAAAATTGCACTGTCATCACCGCGAAAATATTTAGCAGTGCTTAGCTTGAAGTTAGCCCAGTAAGTATTTTCAGTAGGTTTTGGCACTGTGTAGTGGCGCATCGGATTTAAATCTACTTGAGCTGCCTGATAGGCTTCTTTCCATTTCAAAAGATCTTCTTGAATGGCATCACCAATGCGATTTTCAGTGATGATTCGCTGCTCTACATCAGAAAATTCCAAGGTAGCGTAGCGCTTTGAGCCTAACACATAAAAATCTTCACGTGTTGCTTTTAATATCGTTGAGTAGTAATCATCTAACTCAAAAACGTAGTCGTTTGCAAGGTCTCTTGAAAGACCTAAACTTGCCCCTGAATATCCAATGAAACCGCGCTTTTCTAAAAATTGAGCAAGCTTATTGAATTCCTTTGTAAAGAGCACAGCCTCCTGGCTATCAGGAACTTTTTTATACTGTTCCATAATGCTTTGAGTGCCGCGTAAGACTACATAAATCGAGCCTTCACGAAGACCTGAAACTATATTATCAGTACCAGATGTGACTACAAGACAGAGCCGCTTTTGATCTGACGGCGCACTTTTAAATGAAGCGCTATCAAAATGAGGAAACTTATCTATCGCAAGCTCTAAGTGTGATGGCTTCCATTCATCATTAATGATTTCTAACGTTTGACTAGAAAGTTTTCTTGCTACAGCTGGAAGGTCAAGTGCAAGCAAACTCTTCGATGAAGGCAGTTTATATAAGTTAATGCGAAAATGGGTTGCATCTGCAGTAATTAACTCTTCAGTTGACTGAGAGATCCTTGCCACTTCATTCATGATCCAACGATTGAGCATATCCTGTTGAATCTGAACCTCTTCACTTGCTAGCTCTTTTTGACGAACTGCTTGCACATCAGGATGAAGACGCAAGAGAAGATCATCATTTGAAAAATCAAGCACTAGTTCATTAAAAAGAGGATGTCGATCACCGATGACAAGTGTGTAGACCGCGTTTTGCGAACTATCTTTTGCAAATGATTTCTTCAAAAAGAGCGCTGCATCTTTTTTTGTGAACGGCTGAACCGTTGATTGGAAAAGTGCTCTATTTTTTTGCATGACAGAAAGCGCTTTGTCAAGCAACTTGATTTGGTTTTGGAGGTACTCTGAATACTCAATTTCATTTGACGCAAGAAGCTCACCTTTTTCTTCTTTTTTCCTTTTTTCTTCTTGGAGTGCCGCTTTTGAGTGCTCTAAGGCGCGCTTTTCATCTTCAAATTTACTTACAAGGTCATTGAATTGAGCTGACTGGTCTTTACCTTCTTGCTGCCCAAAAGTTTTAAAATAACGTAT
>JAHFTM010000141.1 GCA_023269335.1 Chlamydiia bacterium | reverse complement strand
TATTATCTATGAAAGTCCAACGGAGTATCAATTCTTCGAGTCCCTTGGGAAGATCGCTAAAGAAATAGTCAGTAACCATCGTAGATGTGAGATTGATTTTTTTTAATCCCCTAGGCAGGAAGGTAAAACAGGAGCCGCGCAGGGTAGTTGTACTTGCATCAAGCTCTTCAATCTGAGTATTTAAAAGTTTGCAAAGCTGTTCATCGGTGAGACGACGACATTGAGAAACATTCAGTACTTTTAGGCTATTGGGTATTTTATCGAAGTGCTGTCCTTTGATACCATCGTTTCTTGACAGATCAAGAGCTCTTAGATGTGTGTGAGTGAGTTGCAAAACAACAGCATCGCTGATTTGAGGGCAGTCGATGAGTTTAAGCTCTACAAGTGATGGGGGAAGCTGTGCTGGCACTTGGTCTGTAACAGAGGTGTAGGAAAGATCGAGTTTCTGAAGGATGCTGTCCTGAAATTGATAGAGCTTTGTAAAGTCTAGCTGTTTGCAAAACTGAAGAGTAAGTACTTTGAGGCTCTTTTTAAACCATTGAAAACAGCTACCAGTAATCGAAGTTGAGGAAAGATCAAGCTCTTCTAACGCCATATTGCTGAGTGATGCCAGATCTGCATCCACAATCGTTGTGTTTGCTAACTTTAAGATCTTCAAATTTTTGAAGCCCGCAAGTAGTAGGAGATGTTCTCTTTCAATCTTTGATCCAGACAGGTCAAGTGAGCGTAGGTTTGGGCAATAGGTTTTTAAAAATGTAATAACAAGGCTAAGCTGCTTTTTATCAAGCCTCTTAAATAGCTGCCGTAGGTCATCTACAATCGTTATTGGTTCGAAGCGCTTACTATCATGAGTGCCAATCGTTTGAGTTTCTTCAATCGTTGGCTGCCTAGTACTCCAACGTCCATGGGGGCATTCGAGGAATACACCTGAGATGCCTTGGTTGTGCCACTTCCATAAATCATCTGTTAAAAGCTCGAGTTCATGTCCTCTGTACATCGCAAGTCCATCAAGTGGCTTCGTACGAGTTACTGGCTCGCTCATAAATGTATCAAAAACTTCGAGTAAAATGGCGTTTGCCTTTCTTGCACAGAATAAATCGGGTGAGTAGGAGGCAATGATATCAATCGCTTCAATAGATAGTCTTGGTGATTTGGAAGATAATAAATTAGAAAACAGAAGGGATAATGGTGTATTTTCAAGTATACTCACATTTTCTGTGTTGCTGCTACTTGCAGATTGCTCCGGAGTGTTTAGAAGAGGTGGTTGACGTAAAGCTTGAATAGATAATGACATAGTTTATCTCCGGAAAGTTATTTTTTATTTCACTAATTATTGTTTAAGGCTTTAATAATTTCAATAACGATTTATGTGTGTTTTGCGGTTCTTTCTTGCGGTCATTGTGGTAATTGTTTTAAAAATTGCAAAAAATGGGTTTTGAACTGCTCTTTTTTGCGTTTTCAGCTACACTTCGAATTTTTCATCTTTCACACTAGTACTACATGATGATTGATCTGACACAGCTAAATCAAGCACAGCGCGAAGCGGTCACAACCGTGGACGGGCGCCTTTTAATACTTGCCGGTGCAGGATCGGGCAAAACGAAAGTGCTGACCCTCCGCATGGCTTATTTGATAGAAATGTTATCCTGTCCCCCGGATGCTATTTTAGGGCTAACCTTTACCAATAAAGCAGCCTCTGAGATGCGTGCTCGCCTTGCAGCACTTATCGATGCTAGGAAAGCCAAAAAAGTGCAACTCTCAACATTCCATAGCTTTTGTATGTATGTGCTTAGAAAAGAAGCGCAGCATCTAGGCTATACTGGAGAGTTTACGCTGTATGATAGGCAAGATGTTTTGCGTCTTGCAAATTCAATCGCGCGCGATATTTTAGAACATGAAGGAGAGCTTCCATCAATTGCCAAGACCTTAGAAGTGATTGCTTTGGCAAAGAACAAAGGTCTTCAGGCAGCTGAAATCTCAGGCAGTGGTTCTAAATGGCATGATAGCTTTACTCAAGAGGTTGCTAAGCGCTTAAGTGACAGTCTACGTGCTTATAATGCTTGCGATTTTGACCATCTGCTTTACTTAACGGCAGAGCTTTTTGAAAAAAAGCCTGAGGTGCTAAAAAGGTATCAAGAGCGCTTTCGTTATGTGATGATTGATGAGTATCAAGATACAAATCCTATCCAAGCACGCATTGCAGACTTACTTACCAAGAGATCGAATAATCTGTGCGTGGTAGGCGATGATGACCAGTCCATTTATAGCTGGAGAGGCGCCGATGTTGCCAATATTTTACGTTTTGACAGCGCAAAAGTTGTCAAGCTAGAGCAGAATTTCAGGTCGACGAATACCATCTTAAAAGCCGCTAATAACATGATCTGCAAAAATGCCACACGTCATAAAAAAGAGCTCTGGAGTAATAAGGGCGACGGCGCGCTAATCGAGGTTTTTTTTGCCCCATCTGAAGCTTTGGAGGCAGAAGCTGTGGTCTCTCGGCTTTTAAAGCATAAAGAGCGCCATGGGTTTCGTTTTGGCGATTTTGCTATTCTTTATCGCTCGAATGCTCTTTCTCGTCCTCTCGAAAGTGCTCTCATGCGCCAAAGCGTGCTTTGCGAAGACAAACGTTACAGAAGTATTCCTTATCAGGTGTATGGCGGCGATGATTTTTATGAACATAAGGAAATCAAAGACTTAGTCGCCTATTTGCGAGTGATAGCCAATCCGCTTGATCACGAAGCAATCTTAAGAGTGATTAACTATCCAAGACGTGGAGTTGGCGAGCAAGCTCTCGATATCATGACGTGCCGCCATCGCTCTGAAAATAGACCTTTATGGGAGGTGCTGCAGGAAGTTGCTACCGATGAGCAGGTCTCGGAAAGGGCAAAAAATGGAGTCAAACATTTTATACAGCTCATCAACTCAATAAAAGAACTCCTTTTGCAAGGTTCACTAAGTTTTGCCCTTGAGCAGTTGATTGAGAAGCTGAACTTTAAAAAAGCTATTTTTGAAGAGGTGAAAAGCGATGCTATGCGCAAGTGGAAGCTTGAGAATATCACCGAATTTATTGCTTCCATGAAAGACTATGAAGCGCGCACAGAAACGTCCTCTCTGAAAGACTTTCTTGCTGGCGCCATGTTGGATGGTGATACAAGCTGGAAAAAAGACAAGCACGACGAGGGTGATCATGTGCATCTGATGACTTTCCACAGCGCAAAGGGTCTCGAATTTCCCGTCTGCTTTCTTGTTGGCTGTGAAGATCACCTGATACCGCATGAAAGAAGCCTGAAGGAGGGGACTCTTGAAGAGGAACGCAGGCTGATGTACGTCGCAATGACGCGTGCTAAAGAACACTTAAGTCTAAGCATGGCAACAGTTCGAAAGAGGATGGGCAGTGACAGTCCATCACTACCATCACGCTTTCTTTTCGATATTCCAAAAGAGCTGTTTCATACGACCAGGTGGGATATTTCCAACTAGTTGCGATCTGCCTCAGCAATATCATTGTGTTCTTTTTCGATGAGAGAAATCTCTTTTGCCATATCTAATTTTAAGTAAGAAGGTGCGTGAATGTGAGAGGCTTTTGCGTAGTGTAGAGCTTGCTCAACTTGATGTTTATTGCGATACACCTGCGAAATAGTCATTTCCAGCTTCCAGCGATGTTTCGTATCTTTGTCACCAAAGCGTGCAAGATAGTCTTGAAGAGGCTTCACTGCTTTATCAGCGATCTTTTCATTTGGCAGATTTCTAGAAAGTGCTTCAAAGTCTAAAATAGCCACATCATAGTGAACATAGTTCTGATTATCGGGGTCTTTAGCCAAAAGCTTAGCACGTATTTTCTTGGTCTGTTTATCATCGATTTTATCGTTTTGTAAAAGTTCGCGGTAGTCTTCTTTCAAGAAATAAAGCGAGATTTCCAGTGAGTCATTTCTATTCATGCCCTCGCAAAGAATGCTGTGTGCGTCGTCCTTTAAGCCAAGTTTTTGAGCGCGCTCATAAAGCTCTGGCAAAGCAGAAGTTTTTTGCTTATTCAAGTCTTGAACACCCTGATGAAAATCTTCATATTCTTTTAACAATTTCAAAACATAATCGGCATAGGCTTTGCCACCACCTTCGCGGTAGTTGAGCGTAGCAATTTCATTTTGTTTGCTATCAAGCAGGATAATTGTAGGAAATCCATGAACATGATATTTTTCTTTTAACTCTTCGTTTTGTTTTGTTAACTTCTCATTTAAGGTTGTATAGATTGGAAAGTCAACTTTCACGAAGACAAATTTTTGACCTACAAGATCAATGAATTCTGCTGTTTTAAGAATTTCATCATCCAGTTTAAAACACCAGGAACACCAGTCAGATCCCGAGAAATATAAAAAGAGGGGTTTAGATTCTTTTTTAGCAACCAAAGCTGCAGCTTGGTAGTCGGTCATCCAGGAGATCTCTTTTTTTGCATCAGCGGAAAGCATGCTGACTGCAAAAAGCATAAGGATGAAAAAAACTGAGCATTTCGTACAGATTTCGCGGAGACTCTTCATATCATTTCCTTTATTTTTAGTCGGTCTTCTCCCTCTGTATAGAAATTGAGCGCTTTATTAGCAAATACATTGTAAAAAATTATTTAATAGTCAGCGCTTGCAATATACAAGTCCTTGAAATATAATTTTTTAAGTTAATTTGGAGAGGATTATGGATTCAACACTTCCGACCTGTATCATTCGCCATAGGCGTGAGAATTTAAAAAAGTGTTCTTTACGTGGCCTTGAAGGCAAAAAAGACTTTGTATTTTTCTTGTACCCCGACTGCGTGCAAACAGCTACTCTTTTACCAGATCTCTCTCGTTATGTTGTCTTAGATCTAGAGGGAGAAGAGCTCTCTACAAAGGATAGTGACTGTGGTCTTGTATTGATTGACGCAACCTGGCGTTTGGCTGGTAAAATGACTAAAGAGTTACATTTTTTGCATCATTTACCTAAGAGAGCTATCCCGCAAGGCTTTCAAACAGCCTACCCGAGGCGTCAGTTGGATTGCAAAAACCCCGAGGCAGGACTTGCTTCTATAGAAGCGCTCTATATCGCTCACACCATTGTCAGAAGAGATTGTAGCTTACTTTTAGATAACTATTATTGGAAAAATGAGTTTTTACAGAAAAATAACGGTAAGCTATAGTTGACAAGAGAGTAAAAAAATAGTATAATTATTTTCATTTTTAAATTGAATCACCAAATTGGATTACAGTATGTGGCAGTCGTTTTTTGCCTCTTTGGATAGTATAGAAGGTCTTATCTGGAGCTATTTTGGCTTTCCTGCCATTTTAGCAGTAGGTCTTTATTTGAGTTACAAGTTACGTTTCGTGCAGTTGAGAAACTTTCCCCAGGTAATGAAGACATTTTTCTCTTTTTTATTGAATAGCGATAAAGAGGTGAGTAAGCAGGCAAAAGCAAACGTCGGCGTTCATCCTTTGAAAGTCTTTTTTGCCTGTGTTGGCGGTTGTGTTGGGATTGGCAATATTGTAGGCATTACTACTGCTGTGCAGCTAGGTGGTCCTGGTGCTATTTTTTGGGTCTGGGTGATTGCAATTATCGGCTCACTTGTCAAGTATTCAGAAGTTTACCTAGGTATGCTCCATCGCGAAAAAACGGAGACTGGCTATCGTGGCGGTCCAATGTATTTTCTGAAAAAAGCTTTTTCAGGTAAAACTGCTTCCTGGATGAGCAAGTTTTTTTGCGT
>JAHFTM010000140.1 GCA_023269335.1 Chlamydiia bacterium | reverse complement strand
TGATGGAGCAAAACTATATGTTACTTGTTTTCAATCAAGCGATGTATATGTGATTAATACGGTAACTGATTCCATTATAGGCGCACCTATAAGTATTGGCGGTCGTCCTTTTGACGTTGCCATTCAGCCAAATGGAGTAAATGCATATGTAAGTTCGAGCTTTGCAAATATGATTGCTGTTATTGATCTTTCAACAGATACTGTTATCAATACTATAGTCTATGAAGATCCAGCACCTGCTAATGCTATTACACCAGACAGCCTTACAGACTACACAGGTAGCTCAAAATTTTTCGCTATTATCCCAATAGATCTTACCACAAATACACTGGGAGCTTTGATCACGGGATTTTTGACTCCCTTAAACCAGCAAATTGCCCCTGATCAGGCACCGCTTGCTTCATTTGAAGTCACGTTAGCTCTGGCGGGCTCACCAAGTACTTTTGATGGCTCTCTTTCAGTTAGTCCCGTCGGAACAATTGCAACATATGATTGGGATTTTGGTGATGGCAACACTCTGTCGACAACTTCTAGTGTGGTTGATCACACCTATGCTACTAGTGGAACATTCACCGTAACTTTAACTGTAACAAACAGTGGAGGAACTTCTACTGCAACTACTTTTACAGGACAGCTTATCAGCAATCATGGAGATGATACATTTCCTGTTTTGAGTAAATCAATCACTGTACTATCTCCTAACCCTCCCCCGCCTTCTACGGTCGAAGCACCTTCTCATTTTCATGGAAGAATAAAGCGCCACTTCCATCACAAGAAGCCATTTTTTTCTTTGCATACTTGGTGGAAAAAAAGCTTATCTAGCGACGTCATCAGCTATCAAGTTTTTGGTGATAACAAGCTTTTAGCTACTATCAAGAGTGCAAAAAAGCTGCATTTTAAAAAGCTATTGTATCCTAAGAAATCTTTTTTTCAGGGTATTCATGATTACAAAAAGTTTTTGCACAAAAAATACAAAGTGAGAGCAGTGAGTGCAACAGGAGCTAAGAGTAGTTTTGTCTACCTAAAGGTCAAATTCAAACACTGAATTATACCAAACCAATTTGAAGAGTTCGTTAAAACCGGTTGGCTACCATCATGGCAGCCAACCCCTGGTTTACGATGTAAACCATGTGAATTCGAAGGAAGATTTTTCCAGTTTTTCAAAAGAAGTCTCTTCATCGTCTTGAAAATCATCTAGAATAGTTTGTTCGAACACATCTTGTGTACGATCTTTTTCAGGCTCCAAGCCATCTAATTCAGCTGCTACAGCAGAGTCGCAGTTCCACCATAGCAGGTCATCATCGGCTGTCTTTCGTAAGACTTTTCCTTTGCGAGTCTCGTTAGCGCTTTGTGTAAGCTGAGATAGAGCTTGAGCTGGAGGAGAAGAAAGCTTATGCATATTTTCTCCTTCACGGCTTGCTCGCTTATTGCCCAAGTATTGTTCTAAACTGAGTAAATTTTCCTTATCGAAGTCGTCAGCAAATTTATGTGCGTTATTTAAAATCAAATCCTGGACAGTACCAATTATATTTGATAGATGCCCAAATGCATGTGGATGCTCATTGATGGCAATCTTTACACATTTAACAAGTTTATAAAATGGTTTTGGATCTAAGGATCTTTTAAGCTTGTCAGTATTAGTAGTGAAAAAAGCTACTTCTTCTTTTACTTCTTCTATCTGCTTAGAGACAGCTCTTTTTTTTGGATCATCATAACGAATAGTCTCGACGATCGTTGTTTTCATAATATTCATTTTTATGGCTCCTTATAGTGAGATAAAGTATTATATGATAATTATTAAATTAATAATAGGAAAAAAAAGAAGTAGTCTTTTGTGGAATCATATTGAACATTGAAGACATGCGTAGCTTTGAAGCAGTTCACAAATAGGTGTTCAAGATTGTGCAATTTTATCCCTCTAATGCAAAGGAGCTGCAGTTCCCGCTTAGTGGATAAGCCCGAAAAGGCCGCCAGGCTGTCCTTGTGCTGCTCCAAACGACAACTCATTGCCCATAAAAGAGGGTACGTCGCCGCGTGTGATAGCATTTTTCCAAAGCTCACCTTTTTGAATGAAGCTGTGGAGATAGTCAGCAAGTTTGGTTCCAGTCAGCTCTTCTAAAGGTATGTTGTCGCACAAGACAAGAGACTCATTTTTTTTGCTGTAGGCAAAGATGCCATTTCTGGGCGGTGCCAAGCCATTGGCCTTCAAAGCCTCCCGAAAAACATTTTCCCTGTAGCGCCCTTGTGGGACTTGTCCAAGATCTGCTGCTAAGACAAGCTTTTCTCCGCGTGAATCTACTTCAAGCTGAATCTGAATACCATTTTTAAAACGCAGAAGACAGGCGTTATTCTTATCAGGTTTGAGCTTAATTTTAAGCGTGGCACCAAGTTCTTGAATGAGATTATCAAATTTATCTGTAATCATTCTGCTATCCTCGTCTTTCCTGCTGATCCATTACCCTTATCTTTACCACTGCCTTTTTGGCCACTATCTTCTTCTTCCTCGTCTTCTAAGAGCTCATCAAGCTCATCTTCTAGCTGTTCGAGTGTTTCAATAATGGCGTTATACAACTCATTACGGTGGTCTACGGAACGATACAGCTGATTCAAGGCTACCTCTCGAATTGCATCGCGAAGTTGGCTAAAGATAATGATCTTAGCTAAAATCCATTTTTCAATACCTAACTTTGAGGCACTTTGCAGTACCTTTTCTTGTGATGGATAGCGCTCTTGCAGTAAGGTTACAAACTGTTTTGATAAAAGCTCAAATGACATTTGCTTGGGCACATCCAGGCCATTTTTTTGAAAGAGGCTTGTAATAAGCCTCATACGGGAACGAAAAAATTGATAAACACCTAAGATCGCCTGCAATGAACGTACTTCAGAAAGCAGCCGATATAAAAGGCCTGCCTGAATAGAGGGTCCTTGTGATTTGAGATCAGATCCAAGTGAATGAAATAAAAAAGCCAGTACCTTCCGTAAGTCTTTATAAGCAAAACGATCAGACAGCTCTAAAAAGAGAGCGACAGGCTCACGAGGATTACCGGTAATATCACGATACAGATCTCGAAGAGTTGTTGGGGCACCAAGCTTTTGCTCACTTGCCTTTAAAACTTCAGATTGGATGTTTCTACCAGCCTGAATTTCACGGCCATAGGATTGACTGTGTTCATCTTTTGCCTGCTTAACAAGTTTGTTTAGATCACCGACAGTCACCTCTAAAAGAAAGTCATAGGCATCATCTGCAACTGTGGGATCAGTATAAAATTGGGCAAGAATTTTTTTGAGCTCATCTTTATCTTTGCAATCTTTAATACGCTCTAAAAGAAGTTGCAGAATTTGCTGTTTTAACTCTGGATTTTTTCTATTGAATCGACCAGCTGCATCTTTGATTTGTTCGGCGGGAACCAGCCGTTTTTCAAGTTTGTCAAGCTCTGACTTTTTAAGGCGGATTTTGCATGATTCTAAGTCTTTTTTATCTTGCTTTAAAGCGCGGAAAGCAAGCGGGTTTGTGGCTTCCTCCATGATGTTTTGCAGTGTCTCTGAAGTTTCGGCCTGCTGCGCTTCTTCAGCTTGAGCAAGCTGCGCTTCCTGAGCTTCGAAGACCTGCTCTAAGCCTGCTGCTTGACTTGCCATTTTCTGTTCAATCGCCTTAAAGTCATCACTCATAGCAACAAGATACCTTCATTACTTAGGAGATTTGGATGCGACCTAGTGGCTGAATGCGAATTTCAGGAACAATTTCTTGATAGGAAACAACAGAAATCTCAGGGAACTCAAGCTCAATAAGTTTTCTTACAAAACGCCTGACATCAATAGCCGTTAAAATAACTGGGCTTTGTCCTCCAGGAGGTGGTGCAGACACAGTTGTGCGTATAGCCTGCAAGATGAGCTGTACAGAGTCAGGGTCAAGTGCAAGATAAGATCCAGCGGATGTTTGTTTGATGGCACCACGCACAAGATCTTCAATTTCAGGATCAAGCACATAGACAGAAAGTACTGATTGCCCTTGAGAGTAGCGGTAGCTGATGTAGCGTTTCAGTGATGAACGAACATATTCAGTAAGTAGTACGGGGTCTTTTTCTGTTTGTGCCCACTCACTTAATGATTCAAGCACCGTGCGCAAGTCTTTAATAGAAATCTGTTCTTGAACCAGCCGCTTGAAGATATCAGTAAGCTTCTGCAGGGGAATAAGTCTTGTCACTTCACGAATGAGGTCAGGAAAAGATTTTTCCATAAACTCAAGCATCGCTTTCATCTCCTGAATTCCGAGGAATTCAGCAGAATAATGTCTAAAGAAATGCGAAAGATGCAAAATCATTACTTCAAGGGAATTCCAGTTTTTAATACCCGCTTTTTCAAGAATTTCTCTAAATTTTATTTCGACCCAGAGTGATGGCAAACCAAGTGAGTTTTTATAGCTTACAAAAGGTAAGTTGTAGCGTTTGAGGTTGTCTTCATTTTCATTCGTTAGATAGTAGTTTTCGACCACTTTTCCCCGGACTAAAGGCACTTCATTTAAGTGAATGAGGTATTCATCGGTTTGCAGGTTTGGTGATTCAGTTCGTACGTGAACCCCTGGAAAGCGTACACCAAGATCAGCATAGAGCGCTTGACGCATCTTAGGAATCATCTGTTCAATAAAGCCCTGGGTTTTACCGCTCTTTTGAATTTCGAGGCTTAAACTTTTGCCTACCTCCAAAACAACCGGCAAGGTGAGTGCATAGCTGTCAATCCCTCCACCTGAGATCACCTTATGGCCACGAACAGCAGTATCTGAAGAGGCAGACTCCATAGTAGCCGAAGGCGAGCCTCCAGGGCCTGTTCCAGTGCCAGCTGCTGTCTCTTTTGCTTGCTCTGATGTCCAAAGAGCATAGCCTAAAAGGCCAAGACCTGCCGAAACGATACTAAAGGGGGCGATTGGAAAGCCTGGAATGATACCCATACCCATGATAATCCCAGCGGCAATCATAATAGCTTTAGGTTGCTTGAAAAGCTGACCTGAGATTTCGCTACCTAGGTTTGCTTTGTCTTTGTCAGAAGAGACCCTAGTAGTGACAATACCAGCTGTGATAGAGATTAAAAGAGCTGGTATCTGAGAGACAAGGCCATCACCGATTGACAAGAGAGAAAAGGTTCTGGCAGCATCGCCTGCAGTCATGTCCATCTGCGCCATGCCGATGATCAAGCCGCCAACGATGTTGATAGTGGTGATGACGATACCGGCGATAGCATCCCCTTTAACGAACTTCATAGCACCGTCCATGGCACCATAAAGTTGGCTCTCTTTTTGTAGAGCAAGTCTGCGGTCACGTGCTTGGTTATTATCGATCAGGCCTGCGCGCATATCAGCGTCAATACTCATCTGTTTACCGGGCATAGCGTCTAATGTAAAGCGAGCTGCCACTTCGGCTACTCGCTCAGCACCCTTGGTGATAACGATGAACTGCACTAAGGTGATAATAAGAAAGACGACGCCGCCGACAACAAAATTACCCCCGACGACGAAGTTACCGAATGCAAAAATAATATGACCTGCGTTTGCGTGCAGTAAGATTTGTCTTGTGGCTGATATGTTTAAACCAAGGCGATAAAGAGTTGTAAAAAGAAGTAGCGATGGGAAAATTGAAAGGTGTACAGCACTCGGAATGTAGAGGGCAATCATTAAAAGTGCAACAGACATCGACAGGTTTAAGGCGATCATAATATCGATTAAATCAGGCGGAATGGG
>JAHFTM010000139.1 GCA_023269335.1 Chlamydiia bacterium | reverse complement strand
AAACTGCCGTATCGCTTCCAAAAATGGCGAGGATTCAATATCACCTACCGTTCCGCCAATTTCTACGATAACTACCTGAATGCCCTCTTCTTGATGAGCACAGGCTAAGATGCGATGCTTGATTTCATCCGTAATATGCGGAATCACCTGAACAGTTTTACCTAAATAATCGCCTTTGCGCTCGCGCTTGATCACATCATGATAGATCTGCCCTGATGAGGCACTTGACTTTTTCGAAAGCGGGGAGTGTGTGAAGCGGTAGTAATGGCCAAGGTCAAGGTCCGTCTCAGCACCATCATCGGTCACATAGACCTCTCCATGTTGATAAGGATTCATTGTCCCTGGATCCACATTCAAGTAAGGATCAAGCTTCATCATGGCAATTTTTAAGCCCTTATGCTCTAAAAGTAGGCCTATTGATGAGGCTGCAATGCCTTTACCTAATGATGAAAGAACGCCGCCTGTTACGAAGATATATTTTGTTTGCATAACCATTTTTCTACTTTATAAATGTCCTCTGGATAGTCTACGGAAAGGTCTTCCTCGCCGATTTCTACCGTTTTAATACGAAATCCATGTTCGAGCACTTTGAGCTGCTCTAAATCCTCTATGAGCTGCAGGGGAGTGTCAGCAAGCTGCACATACTGCATTAAAAAATCTTTGCGAAAGGCATAGATGCCTACGTGCTTATAACAAAAGGCAGCTTCTTTTGAAAATGGAATCGGCCTACGGCTAAAATAAAGGGCGTAGCCATTTTTATCGAGCACACATTTTACATTCGCTGGATTTTCTATTTCTTTAATATCTGAAATTTGCGTAATAGGCGTTGCCATCACATCGTGGGGGTTATTTGTAAGAGCTAACACTATTTTGTCGATTGAATAGGGGCAAAGACAAGGCCTGTCTCCCTGGATGTTTACGTAAATGTCAGCTTTTTGCAGATCAGGACGACCTTGAATGGCATCAACAAGCCTAACAGTGCCATTGAGACAGTTAACATTTGTCATGACACAATCAGCACCAAAGCTTGTGGCATGCTCAAAAACGCGTTCGTCATCAACGGCAATAACAAGACGATCTAATGTTTTTGATTTTTTTGCACATTCATAGGTTCTTTGAAGAAGTGACTTTCCAAGTATGGGAGCAAGCATTTTAGCAGGAAAGCGTGAACTTTTATAACGCGCTGGAATGATACCAATAACAGTCATAACACTGACTTACTCCGATTCTCTAATTGGGTATCATTATAGAGGGTATGCTGATTTTTTAGGGGAAATTATATAACAGAAAACAGCAGCGGCTTACCCTATTTTTAAAATATTAATATCAATAAAAAATAGACTACTATTTGCTAGATTCAGGTTATTACGTAAGAGAAGCAGGCCAAACGAGGTCTTCTGATAAAAGTACGTTACCAACAGCACATTGACGACAATTAAATAACTGCGTAATTTTTGCAACATTCGTATTAAAATCTATTTCACATAAATGCCAAAGACCTGAATTCATTACCACGTATGGGAACTTGTTGTCTCTTTTTCCAACAAGGTTTTCGATACGAAGAGCTACAGGATTTTGCGCTTCTGCTTTCAGCTCTTTTGCATTCACATTCCCAGAGCTATTGAATGCATCTTTGACGTTCATGACAAGTCGTGCGTTATAAGGTTCGACAAAAGAAGAAAGAGCTGGAAAATCACGTAGTGCTCTGCCAAATAGTTTTTCAAAAAGTAATGAAATATCTTCAGCTCTTGCATGATCTGTATTGATAATTGTGTAGATTGACTGCTGCAAATCTACTCGAAAAACGTAGCGAGCCCAAGTTGCTACTAACTCATGTACAAGACTTTGGTCTGTAGGCTTCAAAAACAGCTTACTTGCGTTTTGTAAAAAAAGTGCTGTAGCTTCTCCCTCATTTGGGCGTGCATAATCAATAATAATTGGAATAAGATCAGCCGCAAGATGAGTTCGTTCTAAAATAGTTGAAAATAAGGCACCCTCGTTGCATTGAGCGCGGGTTGCCTCACCACTTTTTTTTCCACTAGGAGAACTGATTGCTACAGCGCTCATTCCAGCTGTAGCAGTGGCTATTGCTTTTACCGAAAGCGTCATTTTTTAATGACTCCATCTAACTGCCTAAAAAACTCAACGAGCTTTTGACATTGTTCTTTGAGCGGCCCAATATCTTTTACAAATTTTGCCCTAATTTGAGCATAAACTTCAGCCAGACCCTTATTAGCCTCAAGCTTATTCCAAGCAGCTAAGCCTGTACTCTCAATTACTTGAACGATACCAATTGCCAAGGGCTCTGTTACAGCAGATTCAAATGCAGGAGCCAGGATGTTTGTAATCATGTGCTTTGCAGCTCCAAGTACATTGCGAAAATCCTCTTGATTTTCCTTAAAAATTCTCAGTACTGTCTCGTTTCTGCGCTTTTCAATCGCATTATCCCGAAGCTCTCTTCTCATTTGTATGCAAGAGTCTCTCCCTCTCAAGAGAGAATTAAATCCTGCCGCTTTATAAGGGCGCTTTGACACAGCTTGGCTATTTACATTTTCAATGTGTAGCACGGGTTGTGCCGACTTCGTTGGTTCTGCTACAAAAGAAAATAGAGATTGAAGTGTAACGCTCATAGCATATTACTCCATTTAAATTATTAATAAGTTAATTACATCAAATTAAAGCTTTAATTTATATAGATAATTATGTGCGTATGTATGTAATCTACTATATGTCCTTAATTTATAACTTCCAAGAAAGAGCTGTTTCCTTGAGACTTTTAATCACAGATTACTTATACACTTCTTTACGATGATCAATATCGACAATAAGTATACATAGCTTTTTTTCAAATATTCGATAGAGGATCCGATAATTACCACTACGGATTCGATAGAGATTATCATCACCTTGAATTTTTTTAGTATCTGTAGATCTCGGTTCAATTGAAAGCGACTCTATCTTATCTTGTATCCGAATGAGGTCACGTTTTGGTATACCAGCCATGTGTTTGAGTGCTATACGGCTCAATTCAACTGCATATCTCACAAACCAAGCTCTTTTTGCGCATCTTTCCAAGAAACAGTTCCTCTTTTCTTGATATCCGCATCAATTTTTTTTGCGGTTTCGATGTCTAGTTGATCTTCAAGTGCTTCTAAAAGCCTCAAATCATCCATTGAAATCATAGCTACAAGATCTTGACCATTTCGGGTTAGAATGTAGCGATCATGTCCATAGGCAACATGATTAGCAATTCCAGTTAAGTCGCTTCTTGCTTCGGAAAAAGCTTTTCTAGGATTCATATGTAAAACACCTCATTAGATTATATTACAAATGTTAACATTTGTACAATTTTTAATCAAGTCTCATGTTTTCGCTTGAACGCAAATTGTGTGCTGGAGTGCCTGTCCTTTTTCAATTATTTTCATGCGTGATCTTTCTGAATGAAAACGTGCACATCGAGTTAATTATTAAAGATTTATATATGTAGTTTATCTGCGTGTTTGCCAGGGAAATGGAGAGGTGGTAGGTGGCGGAACAGGTGCTTCTTGCTCCCCAACATGAGCCGCCAAACCTAAAAGACCGCCAATTAAGGCTTGAGTTGGATTATTAGCTTCTCTCAGCCTGAGTGAGGCAATTTTTGCTGTTGCCCGTGTGCGATCTATGGTTGCCGTTGATGTTGTTCCCTTCAATGGAAGCTGCAGGACATAGTTAGGGTCAAGACCTTCAAGTCTCAGTGATCTACGAAGACCATCACCGAAAACACCCACCACCATGTCCACTTTGTCACTTACCAGGTCAATCGTTCCCCAGGAGGCAATCTGTATCGTTTGATCAAGTAATGCATCCACCCTCGAGCAGTAGACAACGCCATTTCGCACTTCAAGAAAAAGTGGGGTAAACCACAGATCCATCTCTTTAGAAGAGCTTAAGTTTAATAGAGCGCAGACAATATCCATAGCACCACCTTTTTTCACCTGCAGCTTGCCTAAATTAACTGTTACTTTCTTGATCTGGATGCCCTGCTTTGTAAAAGGCTGCATCGGTAAAACAAAATCTCTATTATCAATTAGCACTTCAATAGGGTGATCTGTCTTTACGCCACTTGCAAGGAGGGGATTGACATCTTTAAAAAGCACTTTACCTGCCTTTGGTGTCACCTCTAATCTCACTGTGCAGGGCTTATTCAGATACAGCTTCCCTTGCTTGACACTCGATGAAATTTCACTTTGCAGGTGCGCCCCTTTCACTGTTGCCTGAATCTCACCCTCTTTCATTTTAATCAACTTTGCTTTCAGCTCTGCATTCAGTTTCGGTCCCACTACTGTTGCAAGCTTTTCACCCATCTCTTTTGTGCTAGAAATATGCTCTAAAATATCGAGCGGCAGTTGCTGCAAGCGACTTTCAATCTCGATATTTGCCTCTTTGAGATTAATACCCTTGTCATCCCACAGATTTTGCATCATGCCTTTTAAGAAGATGTATGCTTCCTGATCACCTTGAGCAACTGCTTTTCCCTTGTTATTTTGTAATTCAAAGGTTACTTGACGTTTGCCTTTGATCACCTCAGCTGATCCTACAAGACTTGGAATCACATAACTTTTATTGTCGAGGGTAGTGAAAGTAAGTTTTCCTACTTGCAGAGATGTTGCAAAATCCACACCATCCAGCGCACTTCCAAGGTTTGCTTCTCCTTGTAGCAGCTGTAAAGGCACCTTCAAACTTGTACAGGCAAACTCAATTGGAAACGCCTCTTTCAAAAGAAGCTCCTGCTTTACACCCTTATTAAGCTTTAAAGCTTTTAAAAGCGCTTCAAAGCGCTCTTTTGTAATATTCATCTTAAAAATAAAAGGAGGATTGCTTTTTGTTTGGCTCAAACAGCCATTACCCATATTCAGGTCAAAGGCTATCTGTAGCTCTTTACCATCCACTTGGAAAAAGGCCTGGTTGTTATTAGCCTGCATGCCTTGAAAATCAACTTTCCAGCTGCCTGAAAGAAAATTGCCAACAAACGTAACAAGCTCATCGTTTTTGAGAATCTCAGCCAATATCTTTACAGGTAGCTTTTCAAAGGTGCCTGTTGATTTTAAAGTAACCTCTGATGCTGGCTTATTAGTCACAAAAAATTGCGCGTTGAGTTTTGTGTTATCGACTGTATCTTTGCAAAGTAGTTCGCAGCTTGCTTTCGCTTCATTTTTTTGAAGATTTGCTTCAAAGGGGAGTGCCAAGTTGTAGCTGCCTTGCAATTTACCATCTATGGCTATAGCTAAATCTGTATCTGCCTTTCCTTTGATCACTTGTACATTTTTCAAGTCATTGGGTTCAAATTTCAGCTTTTGTTGAACTGCAACTGAAAGCTCTTTTCCTATCAGATTGGAAGCTGATTGCAAGCTATTTTGCAGTAACACAAAGATATTTGTAGTTAGTTCGAAATTTTTTTTGTCCTTTAAGAGATCTAATTCAAACTTTTTAATCTGGACTGCTTCAAATTGACCTATGCCTTTGATATCTACAGGCTCACAGCTTATTTTGAAGGCAGCCACTGCTTCTTCTACGTTTACAAAAGGCACAACAATTTTGGCACTTTCAATCTTCAACTTCATGGGAGATATGAGAGCTATCTGTCCCTTTTTGACAAGCGTCTGAAAACGATCTGGCATCATCAGGTAACTACAGCTAAAGGGTGAAATTTCGAGTGTGCCATTTTTTACTGCAAAGCTTGCTTGCTGTTTTAATGCAGCT
>JAHFTM010000138.1 GCA_023269335.1 Chlamydiia bacterium | reverse complement strand
CGCTTTGATTGTAACCACGATCTAACCGCTTTGAGAAGCTTTGCGGCACAAAAGTGATCAGGTCAGGAAGTGGCCAGTTCAGCTTTTCAAGCTGCAAGAGCAGAAAAGAGGCTAAGCTCTTAGCGAGATAGGGCCTGTCTTTGAACTTCAGTTCTCTCACAAGGCTTTTAGCAGGTCCCTCATACTCAAAGGCGGAGGCAATATAGTCTGTGCTGAGCTCTTTGTGCGAGCAGCATTTGCATGTTTTTTTTCTTTTTTCTGAACCTGAAATTTCATCTGAAAAGCAAAAGGGGCAGCGAAAACGAATATCGATGAGTTCAAGACTAGAAAAGCAGGTTTCACAAAGAACTGGCCAAGAATGTGTCGTGGGTTTTTGACAGTGGCTGCAAAAAAGGGGGAAAGCCAGGTTTTTCAAAACTTGCAGTATGTTTTTCATAGCGCGATGTTTTTCCTATTTCCTTTTCTTGGAAAATTCAGCTATATTCTAGCTACATTTGAAATAAAGAGGGAATTGCAATTCTCACTCTGACGCACAAGTATGGTGCGCTGCAGCCGAAGTGGAGTAGCAAGACACCCGAACATTTACGTAACCTAGGTTGCTAATGCTGAGAAAATTTCTCGATCAAATAAGTGAGTACACAAAAGAGGGGAAGCCATTTCACAAACTACATCCGCTTTTTTCAGCGATGGATACCTTTTTGTACGAAGCTCCAAATCTTACTAAAAAAGCGCCTCATATCCGCGATGCTGTAGATTTAAAGCGCTGGATGGTACTGGTGGTTTTTGCTCTTATTCCCTGCATCTTGATGGCCATTTGGAATACGGGAATGCAAAAATTTGTCTATGCAAGTGGTGACTATCACTTGATGAATGAGTTTCTTTCAAGCTGCCACTCACTATCAGGCTACTTTGATTTTGCTATCAAAGATGGTCGTTATAAAACGATACTTCTTTACGGAGCGGGTGCTTTTCTTCCTGTTATGGTTATCTCTTATGCTGTAGGGGGTCTTTGCGAGGGTATTTTTGCCTGCGTACGTAATCATGACATCGCTGAAGGATTTTTAGTTACCGGCATGCTTTATGCTCTCATTTTGCCGCCTACAATTCCTTTTTGGATGGTTGCTTTTGGGGTTGCGGCAGGGGTTATTTTAGCAAAAGAACTTTTTGGCGGTACGGGGATGAATATCATTAATCCGGCACTTGCTTGTCGCGCTTTTCTGTTCTTTACTTTTCCTGCGCAAATGTCAGGCGATGTGTGGGTGGGCACAAACCCAACAATAATTCGAGAAAGCCTTCTTAAAATGAATCAGGATGCACATTTAGGCCCGATTGATGGGTATACACAGGCTACATCACTTGCAAAGTTCAGCATTGGTTTTGATGTCAAGCGCGTGCATGTAGATGCTATTGCTACTAATATGCAAAACATCACAACTGAAATTTCGACGATGCCGGTCATTCAAAAGCAGTTTGAAAAGTGGTCATCTGCAGCGGTGGATCTAGCACATAAAGCAGGAACAGAAGCAAAAGGAGTTTTAGGGCATCTTCAGCCAGATCAGCTAAAAAGCTTTATTACTGCCTCTGTAGATACAGGAGGCCTTGGTCTTTCTCCCGATGCCTATGACAACGCTTATCGCTTTGCAGGCCTACAATATGAGCAAGGCATTCAAACAGACTGGAATTTCTTTTTAGGAAATAAGCTAGGCTCACTTGGCGAGACCTCCATTTTGGCTTGCCTCTTAGGTGCTTTTCTTCTGATTTACACGCGCATCGGCTCTTGGAGAGTGATGCTCGCTATGATCTTAGGGGCTTTTTGCACAGCCTTTAGCTTTGAGTTTTTTGCCCACTTTACAGGAGCCGATCATGGAGCGTGGAATCCGGCGATCTTAGGCTTCCCAGCATACAAACATCTGCTTCTAGGCGGCCTTGCCTTTGGTGCTGTCTTTATGGCAACAGATCCTGTCTCATCAGCTTCTTTAAAATTGGCACGTTGGGTCTATGGGTTTTTCATCGGTTGCATTGCCGTCTTCATCCGTTACATCAATCCCGCGTATCCTGAAGGGGTTATGCTGGCTATCTTGACAGGTAATGTTTTTGCCCCTCTTTTCGACCATTATGCATCAGTTGCCTATAGGAAGTTTGCCAATAGGAAAAAATCTGTAGCTAGGAGTACTACGTATGTCAGTGCCTAGGAGATCTTTTTCTGATAAGTCGACAATCATTTTTATGATAGTCTTAAGTTTTGTGTGCGCGCTCATTTTGTCGCTGCTTGCATCTGCTCTTAAGGTCCCGCAAGAAGAGGCCAAAGAGTTAGATCGCAGTAAAGAGATGCTGGTCGCAGCTCAAATTTATAATAACATGGGCTACTTCCAGCTACCGGAAAATAACAGGTATGTGCTTGCCAGATACGCAGGTGATGGCGCTTTGGAGGTGGGAGCGCCAAATCATGAACCGACAAAAAGCGAGATCATGGATGTAGTGCGTGCACGCATCAGGCCTTTTTTAGTTGACAATCAGGGCAAAAAACATACTTTTGAAGAAGAGAAAATCAATATTGATGAGTACATTGCTGACTTCAAAAAGAAGGGCTATGCCAACTTACCTTTAAAGCTTGTCTATGAAATTTTGCCAAATCCGGACAAGAACAGTGTAAATGGTCAGGAAAAGCCAGTAGGCTATATCATTCCAGTTTCCGGTTTTGGGCTTTGGGATTATATCTACGGCTACATAGCCATCAAGCCAAACGGCGATGACGTGATAGGTATTTCTTGGTATGAGCAAAAAGAGACTCCGGGACTAGGTGCCAATATCGCCGATGCTCCCTGGCAAAGTCTCTTCCCTGGAAAGAAAATTTTTCAGCCAGATTCAACAGGTGGTACAGATTTTCAAACAAGCCCGATTGGTATCACTGTTGTTCGAGGCAAGGTAAAAGATGTGCTTGGCTCATCGCCTAAAGCTGAAAGTGCAGTTGATGGGATGGCTGGAGCAACACTTACTGGCAATGGGGTGACACGTGCTTATAAAGACACCTTAACGCCTTACAGACCATTTTTTATTCGCTTACATAATTCGTCGGGGAAGTAACGCATGCAAGCTACGCCAGTTAGACAGTACTTTACAGATCAGCTTCTCAATCAAAACCAGGTGCTGATTGCAATCCTTGGTATTTGTTCGGCTTTGGGTGTGACAAATCGCCTCTCTATAGCCATCACCATGGGACTTTCAGTGAGCTTTGTCACAGCTTTTAGCTCGCTTTTTGTTTCCTACTTCCGTCACATTACGCCTGACAGTGTGCGGATGATCACCCAGCTAGCTATTATCTCTCTTTTTGTGATCATCATTGATCAATTTCTTCAGGCCTATTTTTTCTCTGTCTCCAAAGTAATGTCTGTCTATGTGGGGCTGATCATTACAAACTGTATCGTTATGGGAAGAACTGAGGGCATGGCAAAAAATGTAGGGCCACTTCCAGCCTTTCTAGATGGCCTAGGAGCAGGTCTTGGCTATGCTATTGTTCTTTGTATCATTGGTTTTATACGCGAGATTTTTGGCTTCGGTGAGCTTTTAGGCATGCGTGTGATTCCTGAAAGCTGGTACGCAACTGCTGCGCATCCAGATGGCTACCAAAACCTTGGGCTGATGGTAACACCGCCAGCAGCATTTTTTATCATCGGTTTACTTGTGTGCTTTGTGAATATGTACCATAGCAGGAAGAAATAGTTATGTGGATGGGGAATTACGAGTCGTTAAATCTTTTAGGCCTTCTTATTCAGGCTGTTTTTATTGAAAATTTTATCCTGACTAACTTTTTGGGCATGTGTACTTATCTTGCCTGCTCTACAAAGCTAAAAACTGCCAATGGGCTTGGTGTAGCTGTTGTCTTTGTGATCACTATCTCAGGGGTACTAAACTGGTTTGTGCATCAATTTGTCACAAGACCGGGTGGTTTAAGCTGGCTGAGTGTTTTTGGGATTAATGCTTCAGCCGTAAGTTTAAATTTTTTGGAGTTTTTACTTTTTATTTCTGTCATCGCCGCATTTACTCAGATCCTTGAAATTATCCTTGAAAAAGTTTCGCCGCCACTTTATCGCACTTTGGGGATTTACTTACCTTTAATCGCGGTCAACTGCGCTATTCTGGGAGCTTGCCTTTTTGCTGTTGCCCGTGAGTATCCATTTACTCCAAACCTCATCTATGTTTTCGGTTCAGGTCTAGGCTGGTGGTTAGCTATAGCCCTTATGGCAGCGATTCGTGAAAAGCTAGCAAGCTCTAACATCATCCCAAGTTTTCGTGGTATGGGCATCACTTTTGTGATGACAGGCTTTATGTCGATGGCCTTTATGGGATTTACTGGCATCAACCTTTCACGGCCATCAGGAACTGCTGAACCCACCAAAACTGAGCTTATCAACGAGACCAAAACGCCAGTAGCAAGTAAGTAATAAAGTGATGCAATTCCTGATTTTCTTTCTTTGTTTTTTGAGTGCCACTCACAGCATCTATGGGGCTGTTTCCAACAAAGAAGAAGAGCCACGAGCAGTAGACAATTTTGCCTTACCTACGGCGCAACAAATCACTCCTCTTGTAAGTTTTGGACAAACAAACATCGATAAAGGGCAAACACAGCTTTTTGTGCATGCAGATTATTTCAAGGGCAAGAAAAAAAGCACAAGCGACATTGTTCCCTATGTCATCTATGGAATTACTAATAACCTAACAGCTACTTTGAATGTCCCATTCACGCCTTTGTTGCGAGATGGCTCTTTTCGTTCAAGGGGAGAGGAAGACGTTCTTCTGCAACTGGAATATATCTTTTACACAAAGAACACCTATACATCTGTCGATCAGGCAACGATTGTTGCAGATGTGACCTTTCCTACTGGCTCAAGTAAGAAAAAGCCCCCAACAGGCTTTGGGGCGCCAAGTTATTTTATTGGCGGTACATATAACCACATGACGACGGATTGGTTTGTATTTACCTCTCATGGAGCTTTACTGCCTACAGCTCACCGAGAGACTCGATTTGGCGAGCAGTTTTTGTATCAATTTGGTTTTGGTGGCCATATCCCAAGTCCAAAGGAATGGATCTATGCCTGGATGATGGAGTTTGATGGGACTTATAGTTGGAAAAATAAAATTCAAAGCTTGCGCGATCCAAATTCTGGTGGCAATGTGATCCTTATGACTCCCTCTCTTTGGGCCTCCTCTGAGCGTGTCGTTATGCAGTTTGGAGTTGGTGTGCCAGTTGTTCAGCATCTGTTCGGCGATCAGAGGAAATATCACTATTCGCTCATTTTAAACGTAGGTTATACTTTTTAGACGTGATGAATTTGACGCATAGAATGATTTCAAGGAATATGCCAGATTTACTGAGTTAGCCAAGCTTTTAAAAGAGATGTGATGTTTTCAGGTCTTTCAAGCGGGCTCATATGTCCTGAATCTTCAACTACAGCAAGCTGTGCATGATGACCTATCTGAGTGGTTAATTCTTGCTGCTCTTCAAGAGAAAAAATGGCATCTTGTGCTGCATGGATCACCAAAGTAGGGCAAGTAATTTGTGCTAAGACAGAGTGGCTTTCAGCTCTTTGGAGCATGGCAGTCTCTTGGCGGATAAAAGCTTCTTTACCTACTTCTAGAAACATTTTTTCTACATTGTTTTTTACAACAGGATTGAAGACGAAACATGTTGCAAGCTCTCTTGCGATTTCTGGGAATTCTCCATTTTCTGCTCTCAGGATCATGGTTTGTCGGCTT
>JAHFTM010000137.1 GCA_023269335.1 Chlamydiia bacterium | reverse complement strand
AAGAAGAAGCAAAGGCTTCTGAAATAACAGCTCTAGAAGAACAAGAAGCTGCAAGAGTATCTGAAGAGGCTGCTAAAAAGCAAAAAGAAGAAGCTGAGGCCAGAGCAAAAGCTGCAAGAAAAGCACAAGAAGAAGCAAAGGCTTCTAAAATAACCGCTCTAGAACAACAAGAAGTTGCAAGGACTGCTGAAGAGGCCGCTAAAAAGCAAAAAGAAGAAGCTGAGGCCAGAACAAAAGCTGCAAGAAAAGTACAAGAAGAAGCTAAAGCTGAAGCCATCAACGCAAGCAAAGAACAAGTAGCGGCAAAAAAACAAACCGCTGAGGCAAATGCAGCAAGTATTGCTGCCTCCAAGGAGAACAAGAAGGCAAATGCAGCAGCAACGGCAGCGACAAAAAAAATAAGAGATGCTGAACGTGCAATTACACATGCAAAAGCTCAAAAACAACGCGCAGAATTTACTGAAAAACAGCTAGCAGAACTTGCTGCCTTTAGTGATAGACTGAAAGTTGAAAAGGCAGAGATTGCTGCCTTGACTGCTGAAAAATATAGGAATAAATCAGAATTGATAGCACTTACTACTGAAAAACAAAGAGAAGAAAAAGCACTTATAGCTGCCAGAGAAGAACAAGAAAAGCTAAAAGAAGAAGCTGAGGCTCTAAAGGCAGCAAAACTCGATGCTGAAGCTGATATAGAAAATACAAAACTGAAGAAAAATTATCTTGATAGGCTATTGAACCACACTTACCTGCAGAAAGAGCGCTTAGAAGAAGAACTTTATGCAAATCACACAATAAAAAATCAAATGGATGCCGTACGTCAAATACCACCTGTAGCAGTACTACAAGAGATGAGCCTCCAACAAGCCGCGCCTACTGCTGAAAATGAAGCTTGGAAGAATCTATTGGCTACTAATCTTTGATTGTTAGGCTATAAATCCAAAACCCAGGTTATAAGGATAACTTCTCCAAAAGTCACGGTGATAAAACTTCACAGGCTACGCTACAAAGTAACTCATATCATTAAATATTCAATCATCGTTATACTCATACTATCACTTTTTAATACATTGTAAATACAATATTTAATTAATAATACACAGGATCTGTTATGTCATCATTTTCCAATGTTAGTCATTATTTGCCAAAATTTTCTAAATATCTCACTGAAAAAAGCGCGGAACAATGCATTGATAAAATGTTGAAAAAAAATGAAGCTCAGAAAGACAAACAAGGCAAAACATTCGTTAAGTTTTTTGATAAAGCACTCGAACGTAATGAATGGAAAAGCGATCAAAACTTCAAAAGCTTACTCGATGCTGCAGTAAACAAAGGTAGTCATGAGGTAAAAAAATTCTCTAAAAAATCCAAAGCTAAGTTTATAAAACTCGCCGAAGTCTACAAAAAAACTCTCAAGCAGCTCCAGAAAAATGAAGAGGACACTCTTTTTCAATCACTTGAAAAGGAGCTGAATTCAACTGATTTACAAAAGACTCCTGAGAAGGCGAAGCTGAAAGAGCTTTTACAGAAGGGACTCGAAAAAAATCTCTCTCGAACATTTTCTGTGTTGAAGACAATGCAAAAACTTTCCTCTGAGGCGACACGCATTGCTGTTGAAACCTTTAAAGAAATGCCACAAATGAAAGCATTTCCTGAAAATACAGCTGCCACTCTTGTGAGAATTGCGAGCTCTTTTGACTTAATACAAGCAAGTAATAGTCAGAAAAAATCGTTGAAGGCCAAAGAGGTTCTAGCGATTGCGATTCTCTCTCAGTATGAGATACCAAAAATACAAACTGTCTGCAAACGCGTACTTGGTGGTGTAAAAAAACCTGAAGAAAACTGGATTGCCAAAAAAACGCACCATCTGTCACACGACCTACTGCTCAATCCCAAAAAAAAGAAGATCTATATCATCGGTACAAAACTACTGGGTGAAGGAAGTTTTAAAAAGGTACTGCCTTCTATAGGCTTTACTATGAATAAAGATCTTACTCTTACAAATCCAAAACTTTATGCTTTTGCCTACACTTCACCAGGACATGGTGTAAAAGATACCTTAAAAATTGAACAATCTGTAATTACACAAGCAAAAGACATACCTACTGCTCTCAAAGTAAACTACGCTGAAGTAAGCAAAACTAAAAAAGGCCCTACCTTACGCCTAGTGACAGAGCTTTGTGACGGAGATCTTGAGTCAAAAAGCACACATTTCTCAAAGAGTGAACGAGTAAAGGCTGCCAAAGACGTCATAGACTCCGTTGCAGCCCTTCATAAAAAGGGCTTCACTCATGGTGACCTGAAGCCCGCAAACTTTCTGGTTAAAGATAAGCGTGCAAAGCTTACAGATTTTGGCACAGCATGGCCAATTGCTATGAAAAATCCCTGCCCATTCAACTCGTATGGGACCTTTTACTATAACTCGCCTGAAACTCTCTCTTTTCAAAATCACCCCAAGCAAACGTTTGTGACAGATGATGCCTATGCACTTGGACTCGTTCTCTGGGAGCTCGCAACAAGTAGTGATATCGCTCAACTGTTGGAGAAAGAAGTTACAAGATTTGATACGTATTTTGATAGTGGCAAGCCACTTCCAAAACCCGATATGAAAAAATTAAAATGGCTTGAAGAGAAAATTAGAACTGTAACTGAGGCTTCGATTCAAGACTTTTCATTGCAAAGCGATAAGCTAGAAGACAAGGCCCTTGTCAGCGTCATGCAGATTGCTGCACAATTGATGCAGCCGATACAGAGCCGCATGACAGTCCAACAGGCAGCTCAAGCATTCAATCAAATTCATGTAACTTAGCTTACTTTTCTTCAGGACAGTTCAGCTATTCTAACGCTTTACTGGCCTGAAAAAAATTAAAGGATAAAATATATCACTAAATACATAATACCGCTACACTGCTATTCTCTTTATTAATTTATTGTAAACATGAGAATGTTATTTCCAACCATAAGAAGAGATCATTATGTCATTATTTTCCCCTGTCAGCAATTGTTTACCCAACTTTTCTAAATACCCTACTGAAAAAAGTGCAGAACAGTGCCTTGATAAAATGTTGGATAAAAATGAAATTAAGAACAACAAAAAAGCCGACACTGTTCCAGCTACTGCTTTTATTGAGCCACCTGAGCCATCTACTCCTCTCATACCCGAGAAAAATGAGGAAGATGCTTTCTTTCATACTCTCGAAACAGCTCTGAATGCGCATAATTTACAAAAGAATTCTGCAAAAACTCGCTTAAAAAATCTTCTACTAAAGGGCCTTGAAAAAGATCTCTCTCAAACTCTCTCTGTTTTGAAGACAATAAAAAACCCTTCAGCAATAGCTATAACTCTTGTTATCAAAACTTTTAAAAAAGTGCCACAAGCGGCATCACTTCCTGAAAATGTAGTTGCCATCCTTCTGAAAATTGCAAACTCTTTTGAAGCAATTCAAACAAGTACCTGTCAAAAAAAATTATTGAAGCCTAAAGAGATGCTATCGATTGCAATCCTCTCTCAGCATGAAATACCAAAAATACAAGCTATCTGGAAACAGCTGTTTGACGGCGAAAAAGAACCTGAAAAAAACTGGATTGTCAAAAAAGATTTTCAATTTTGCCATAATCTGCTACTCAATCCAGAAAAAAAGAAGGTCTACATCATCTGTGAACAACTGTTGGGTAAGGGCACTTTTAAAAAAGTGCTGGCTTCTGTGGGCTTTACCACAGATAAAGATCTCTCTCTTAAAAATCCAAAGCTATACGCTTTTGCATATACTAAACCAAAACATAGTGTAGAAAATGTACTAAGAAGTGAAAAATCTCTAGCCCTACAAGTACGCGATATACCTACTACTGTCAAAACAAGCTACGCTGAAGTAATGAGCAGCAAAGATGGTTTCTTTTTACATATGGTAACAGAACTTTGCGAGGGCACTTTAGAAGAAACCTCGCACCTGTCTCCAATAGAGCGAGTGAGACTTGCCAAAGACGTTGTAGACTCTGTTGATGCCCTTCATAAAAAGGGATTTATTCATGGTGATTTGAAAACAGATAACTTCTTGATCAAAGATATGCGTGCAAAACTTACAGATTTTGGCAAAGCACGTTCTATTTCTCTACCGCTGAACGGCTTTAAAGCCTATGGAACTTATTGCCACAATTCACCTGAAACCCTCTCTTTTCAAAACCACGCAAAGCAAACTTCTGTGACAGATGATGCGTATGCTCTTGGGCTCGTTCTCTGGGAGCTCACCACAAATAGTGATATCACCAACTTATGGGATATAGAAATCGATCAATTTGAAGAATTTATTAACAATCACAAAGCTCTTCCACAACCTAAGATAGAACTGCTGAAGACTCTTAGGGACCGAATTAAAACAACAACTGAGGCTTCGATTAAAGACTATTTATCTCACGCGGATAAACCCGAAGATAAGGCCCTTGTAAGCGTCATGCAAATTGCTGCGCAGCTGATGCAGCCACTAGAGAGCCGCTTGACCGTTCAACAAGCACGAGAGGCACTCAGTCAGATTGTAGTGGCTTAAATAGCACTTTATCTCCAGAGAGCACAAAGAACACAGAGAGAGTGAGAGAATAGTGTCAACTCAGCATAAAAAATCTCTTTTTCTAACGCAGAGGTAGGGGACGGGGAGACTAGAGAGAAAATTGAAAATTTGTTACCCGAACAAGCTCTTGATGCGGCTATTGAAGTACATCGAACTTTGGGTTATTGTTTTACTATTTTTGTACTTATATATCTCAACTGCTTCCGCTGAATATAAATATAACAAGATAAGCAGACTCTGTAGGATAGAAAAGGAAAAAATTCAGCTATCCTACTCATCCTAGTGATCCTGTTTTTTATTGTTTTTTTCTTTGAAGGTATATTGTGAGCATGATCCTGTTTTCAACAGGAACTGCTGTATATATCTCAGTCATCTTGGTCATTTTGTTCTTCTTTATTTCGCTGCCTGTACCGAGAAGTGTCTTTATGATTCTTTATTCACGCATACAAAAAAATTCTCTTCTCTATTGCTACTCGCTCTGTTTTTTGTGCTCTTGTGATGGAATTATGATAAGATGATGATGGCTGTGAGGCAAAAAAAAAGGGCCTCCCTTTCGGGAGACCCTTTTGTTCTTATCAAGAGTAGTTAAACTGTTGATTAGAAAGCGTAGATCGCTGCAAGTTCGAACATATATGAACGATGTTTGCCACCGATTCTACGTGACTCTTGGTGCACTCTTTGGAAGATTGCATTTACAGTCAAGTTGTCAGTGATAGCATACAGACCGTTGAACTCGTAACCTTTGTAGTTACCAAAACCTTCAGATTTCATTCTGTAGAATGGGATACCTCTTGGGTTATCGCGGCCAATTCCAGATAAATCAGAGTCTGGTATTACGTTCGCTTGTACCCACTGGTAGTTAGCATCAAATGCCCAGTCGTTTTGCTTTCTAACTTCACCCATTCTCAAACCAGCGTACCATGCACGGTCTGCTTTCTTGTGGTGTGTGAAGCGGCTGCTTTTCGCTGCGCTGTTGAAGAGGAACGCACCATACACTTGTGTCTTATAATGTAGGAGGTCTGGGCTTAAGTTGTAAGCAAGTAAGAATTGGGAAACATTGAATCTGTTACCATGTGCATGGTGGTGGTTCAATCTGTTTACGCCATTCTTGTTCCAGTGGATGAAGGAGTATTTGAAATCAAATCCTTCGTCAGCAATGTTGAGGAAATCAAGTTCACCAACCCAACCGTAGTGATTT
>JAHFTM010000136.1 GCA_023269335.1 Chlamydiia bacterium | reverse complement strand
ATACGGTCCACAAAGAGTAGGTACACCAAAATAACAAGGCTCTAAAATATTATGGCCGCCAACACGTTCTGTAAAACTTCCAGCAACAAGAGCAAAATCAGCGATCTGGTAGCAATGAATTAACACCCCCATTGTATCAACCAAAACTACTTGTGGATGCACATTTATCAGATCGGCAAGCTTCGTCCAACTTGTGCTTTCAAGACCAGATTTGGCGATCAGCTTCTCAACTTCAGAAAAACGGTTCGGATGGCGCGGAACAATCACAAGCTTAAAATTTTTATGCTTTTGCAAAAGTGGCGCCACCTCTTGCAAAATCAAATGCTCTTCCGGATCATGTGAGGAGCCAACAACAAGCACAAGGTCATCTGCTGCCATACCTAGTTTTTGCCGCAAACAGCTCAGCTCTTCGGTATTCAACGGCTCAAACTTGATATCACCCTTGATATTGCCCGTGACAGCTATCTTAGAGGCAGGAATCCCTAAGCCAAGAAAACGATTTTTGTACTGATCGCTCTGTAAGCAAAAAAAATCGATCAAAGAAAAAAGACGCTTAGCAAAAAAGTGGAATCGCTTGAAATTTTTATATGAATTTTCTGAAATTTTTCCGCTGACAAGCATTGCACAAGCCCCAAGCTTTTTAGCCTCATATAAAAAACGCCACCAAAAATCTGTCTCACATAGAATAACAACATCAGGGGCTGCTCTCGATAACACCTGCTTTACTGAAAAATAAAAGTCGAATGGCAAAAAAACGTGGTAATCCGCATAGGGTATTATTCGCTTGGCTGCCTCATGACCTGTCTCTGTCACCGACGAAATGATAAAAGTGCCATCTTTTACTTCCTCTTTCAACCGCTTCACAACACTTGAGATGGCTTGTGTCTCACCCACGGATGGCGCATGCAGCCAAAATACAGGTCCTGATCCTTTGCGCTGTATCTCAGGAAACTGAAAACCAAAGCGTAACAATGCACTTTTTCGATATTTCTTGTGGAAGAATGCCTGATAAAGGGCTTTTGGGAAAAACACTATAAAGCCCAACAGCATCAAAATTTCATAGAAAATTGAAAATAACATATCCTAGATCCAAAATAGTTATAAAAGACTAAGGGCTCGTAAGGAAATAAATTTTTTTTCCTCTATATGATATCTAAAGTATAACGTATGCGAGAATTGCTGTACTCATTATAATTCTTTAAAAAGCCATTAAGGAGTTATCTTGACAAGTATAGCAGGCTCTTCAAGTTCAACAAGCTCTTCAAGTTCAGCAGGCTCTTCAGGCCAGAGTTCAAGTTTTACAATGAGTTCAAGCTCAACAAGCTCCGCTCCCTCTCCATTAGAGCCTTCACCTAAACCACCTTTACATCCCACTCCCCTCATAGGCCGCAGAGTTACCTTTGGATCTGCTGCCGAAGCCGCAGCCTACCAATCAAAAGAAGATCATTTTCCATGCAAAGTACAAAATGCACAAGTCGAACGTGTGAGTTCTTCTTTTCGACAACGTCTCTTAAAGACACTCGACTCTTTTAAGAAAATCCACTACTTAGAACTCGCTAAACTGCATATAGTCCCACAAGCTGGAGAAGGGGTGGCCCCTGGCACGATGACCACTGAACAACAACTCTTTAAAAGAGCTGATATACTGTGCGTTATAGAACTCTTCGCCACTTCAAACCCAGCACTCGCGATCTTTTCCTATTTTCAGAAATTTGTACATCTTCTAGAAGATAATTGGAAGAGCTTTCCTCTGCTTCATAAAGAGAAAGCAGCACCACAAGATCAAGCGTGGGACTTTCTTCTTCGCGTTTTTCAACATATGACACGCCCTCAGCTTGCTATCTGGGATACTTACTTAAGAGATGAGCAGATGAAAGAGCTTAAAACACTCATACAAAAAAGCACTACCGACGAAGAATTACTGCAGAATGCAAAAAACCTACTCAAGAGCAGCCCAAAGCTTGATATTTTTCAAGAAATGCGCGTTCGCATCATAACACGCAGTACTGGTAGCAAAGAATATGCACTGTACATAATTGCTATGCAGGTTCTTGAAGAACATCTTGCATTTTTTAGCGACAAACTTAAAAAAAACACAGCTGGTTCCGCTCAAGAATTTTTGCTTCAAATGCGTGTAATTAAAATTCTTGAATTTAAAGCAGATCGGACGAAAGTTCAAGCATTTCAAGAAGTACTCATTACTAATCCGAACGATACTCTCTGCCCAGTTTTTTATTAACCTGAACCTATTTGCACTCTTTGGAGCCAGTGACCATTAAGGGTCGCGCTGAAACAGCTGAATCACTTCATCAGCTAGATGCGCCAGCATCTTATTGTGAACCGGCTGCTGTAAAGTTGCATACACTTGTCCCCCTAAAGCATGAATTTTCCTGGCAAGATACTGCATAACAAATGATGTAAAACTGCGCTTTATATCCAGCTCAATCTGCTCAACACCTGTTTCAAAAAGTGCCACTCCACTCAAAAAAAGCTGCTCCATTTTATGGAAAGGATGCCTCTGAGAACTCTTTTCTGTTTCCTTTTTTCGAGCACGAATTTTTTTCTTCAAACTAAGTGCTGCTGTCGCTTTTTGAACAAGTCCATCCGAACTTTTACCTATCTCACGAACGATTTTTTCCAGCTGTTCATGAAGCTCTCTTTTTGCATCTTTTACTTCCTTAGCTTGCCTTTCAAAATCCACTCTTCGATGGATAAAGGCAAAAGGAGCTGTCTTGAACTCCTTACCACGTGATCCTTCTTTCCATCCACCGCCTTTATTCCAAGAGGGCAGCATCCCCTCAATCATCACATTAATAAGCTCAAACAAAGGTCTTCCATGCAGCATCTGTACAACACTTTTTCCAAGAGCCTGTTTTATATCATCTGGATTTGTAAATTGGTGAAGCTCTTGCAAAGGCTTCGGATCAACACACTGCATGAAACTTATGAGAAGCTGATAAAGTGCTTCATTCAATTCACTTTGACGTGCGTACTGGATAGCAGGCTGCACCTCTTTTTCAGGCAGCGCCATCACACTATGCTTTTCATTCACAAAATCTCTCAGCGCTTGAAAAGCACCAACTAAACAGCACTCTTTGATGTAGCTACTTTGCAGACTTTGAAATGACCAGAAAAGCACTTGTGGAAGTATGTTCTTAATAGTTTCGTATACAGGCTCTTGTACAAAGGGAAGGTCCATCAGATACAGACTTTCGCTTCCTTGAGGAAAAACCTGTGAAAGCACAACTCGTGCTTGTGCTTCATGGTCAAATTTTTGACTTTTTGTGTTTGCAGGAAACATCTGGGCACTTGAAAAATGCAGCGCAAACTTTGACGCTATCTCTAAAACAAAATTTAAATATGTTTCCGGCTTTTCTTTTTCCATTGTAGCAATGTTTTTAACAGAAGAAAAAACCATATGCAAAATATTTACTTCAAGGCACTCCTGTATCGTTTTTTCATGGTTTTTAGCAACGTATAAAGCTATTTCTCCTTCTTTTGAATACTCATAGCCTGTGCCTCTTTTTTCAATTAAACTACTCACCCAATAGGGACGGTCAAGCTCATCAAAATCTGTGGCATGCAAAATAGTGTCTTTGAGATAGGCTGTGTAGTAGGCCGCAAGATACTTTGCAGCCTCTTTACAATGAACATTTTTAGTAAGCGCATCAAGCTTTGCTTGAAGCTCTTTACTTTTAGCAACTGCACTATCTCCACTCATCCTAAACGTCAGCGAAATGCTGCTTTGAGCAACAAAAACAATCACTTTCCTTGTCACAAGCTCAAATGAACGTAAGGTGTACTCTAAAGCATCACATACAGCATTTTCAAAGACTTTGCCAGTTCTGATAGCTACCTGCTCAACCATACTCAATACAAAGCTTGCACTTTGAACAAAGGTTGTGCCACAAAAAACAGCACCCACCAAACTCATGAATGAACACCCTTTCCTTTGATGAAACGCTCAAAACGAAATATTATGGAACGCGGTATGTCAACGTCAATAAGCACATTATTGTCTTCATATTCTTGGCTATGCACCTTGCCCTGACGCAACGCATCGGCTACGACATGATACTCTGCTTGTGGGACACACAAAGTAAGGCGTTCCCGGCGATCCTGCAACATCAGCTTCATCTCGTGCAACAAAGCATCAATACCCATTCCTTGATTTGCAGAAAGTTCTACTGCACGTGGATAGGTAAGCCGTAGCTGCTGATAGGACTTACTCATTCCAGAAGTAGCTTCTGGCCCATGCACAAGATCCATTTTATTGAAGCAGGTGATCACAGGCTTGTCCTTTGCATCTAGCTCTTTCAGCACACTTAAAGTAGTCTTCGATTGCTCCAGCGCCATTTCATTACTTGTATCAATCACATGGATCAAGATATCAGCCTGCGCTGCCTCTTCAAGAGTGCTACGAAACGCTGTCACAAGTAAGTGTGGCAGCTTACGAATGAAGCCTACCGTATCTATTAACAAGAGCTCTTGGTTTGTCTCAGGGAGCACAAATTTTCTTGTGGTCGTATCAAGCGTAGCAAAAAGCTTATCTTCAATAAACACATCTGCTTTTGTCAGCGCTTTCATCAACGTAGACTTGCCAGCATTTGTATACCCCACAATAGCAAAAGTTGGAATCGCCGATCTCTCACGTAATGTACGCTGCGTTTGGCGATAGGCAGACACTTCTTTAATCTGCTGTTGCAGTCGATCAATTTTACGCTTTAAAATTCTACGGTCAATTTCTATCTGCTTTTCACCTTCACCTTTCAAATACGCACCACCACCTCCGCTAGAGCCAGTTCCTGACTGACGCGAAAGGTGTGTCCACATACGCTTAAGTCTAGGAGAGATATATTTTACCTGAGCTAATGCTACTTGCAGCTTAGCCTCTTTTGTCTTCGCACGGTCCGCAAAGACACCCAGTATCACCTCTGTGCGGTCAATCACCGGCACACCCAAAAAACTCTCTAAATTTCTCTGCTGCGCAGGCGAGATATCATCATCGAAAACCACAAGCTTGGCGCCAAGTTTATCTACCGCCTCTTTAAGATCAGCAAGTTTCCCCTCCGATAAGAAAGTAGCAGCAGAGTATGTGCGAATAGAAATAGTCAGCGCCTCAATCGTTTGAATGCCATGAGTCTCTGCAAGCAGGCAGAGCTCTTCTAAATGCTCTTTTGCAACTGCCTCTTCTTTTGGCCCCTTATGCACACCAACTAGTAATGCAGGCAATCCAGCAACCTGTTTCCTGTCAAACCAAGCAAGTCGCGAATTATCAAATGCAGCCTCTCCCTCTCCCTCTCCCTCTTCCTCTGTCTCGATTAAATCCTCTAGCTCATCTTTTGTCATAATACTCTCAAATGTGAAATGGTATTTCAAGGCCATCATAGGCAAGATACATCCCTATTGGCAAGAGAGATTGTACATGCGCATGCTCTATCTCATGCGACAAATGGATAAAATAACTTTTTGGCGCCCCTACACGCCCAGCAAAGTCAATCGCTTCATCAATCGTAAAATGCAGATGCGAGGGCGTAAAACGCAATGCCGATACTACCAAGGTCTTCACCCCCTCCAAAAAGGAGAAAATATCTTCTGTATAGTTCTTGATGTCTGTTAAATAGGCAAGGTCACCAAAACGCAAGCCCAACACCTTCATCTCCCCCTGATAATAGGTGATATAGCAAATGGGAAGGCCCGAGATAGACGTCTCCCCTTTAGCAGCCTCAATAGTTTGAAAGTCATACTGCGCAGTGTGGTTTTGCCCTTTTAC
>JAHFTM010000135.1 GCA_023269335.1 Chlamydiia bacterium | reverse complement strand
ATTGGCTGGTTATCCTCTCGTTGATGTCAAGGTAACGATCGTCTATGGTTCCTACCATGAAGTTGACTCCTCTGAACTTGCCTTTAAGATCTGTGGTTCGATGTCGATTAAGGAAGCTGCGAAGAAGTGCAGCCCTGTGATCTTAGAACCGATCATGAAGGTGGATGTGACCTGTCCGGAAGCTTGTATCGGTGATGTGATTGGTGACTTGAACCGTCGTCGCGGCCGTATTTTAGGCCAAGATGCATTGAAAGGTGGAACTCAAATCATCCACTCACTTGTACCGCTCAGTGAAATGTTTGGCTATTCAACGCAACTACGCTCTCTTTCATCAGGAAGAGCTGTGTATGTAATGGAGCCAAGTCACTTTGAAAAAGTACCGGCAAAAATCCAAGAAGAAATTATTAAGAAGTAAGGCAATATTCATGGCAAAGAAAGAATTAGATAAGAAAGAAGCAGTAAAGGCTGAAAAGCCTGTGAAAGCTGAGAAACCTGCTGTAAAAGCTGAAAAGCACACAAAGCAAGAAGTAAGCAAGGCACAGCAGGCGCCAAAAGCACAGCGTCAAAAGATCCGTATCCGCCTAAAAGGCTATGATCAGCGTCTTTTGGATCGTTCAACGATGGACATCGTTGAGACAGCGAAGCGAACAGGAGCTGCAGTTGTTGGCCCGATACCGCTGCCTACACGACGAGAAAGCTTTACAGTACTGCGTTCACCAAACGTCGACAAAAAGTCACGGGAGCAATTTGAAATTCGCACCCATAAGCGTCTTGTCGATATTTTGAATCCGACAGCAAAAACAATTGATGCGCTAAAAACGCTGACACTGCCAGCTGGCGTTGATATCAAAATCAAAGCAGCCTAAAAAAAGTGGGGGCTCTAAAAGCCCCCTATTTCTTCAATCAGCCAGAAATTTCTAATTCTGGTGTGAATTTCGCGATTTCATTCCAGATGCACGCAACTTATAAAGTGTTATTTCTCTTAACCTGAGTTTTGGGTTTAGTTGTCTATAAGATTCAGAGAGCTTTCGAGCATATTTTTGCTCTTTGGAGGCGCCAGCAATATCGGGACGAGCATCTTGCCAAGGTGAAAAGACAAAAAGATGTTCGAAAGAATCTGAATATCAGGCAAATAAACCCAAAATTCAGGTTTTTAGTGAGTGGTGAATTGGTGACTTGAACTGCGAGCTTCGTTCATTTTTTTGTTGACGATTTGACCATTTGAAATGACAAAGATATACTCCTTCACAACTTCGCTTGTACGAGTAACAGGAACGTGCTCCAAATAAATATATTCCTCATGCCCATCTGAAAGCTTCCGTACTTCATAAGGCTCACCATACTTGGCTTCAAGATCACCTGCTTTTTGACCAATGCACATTTCCTGATAGTTTTGGCTCGTCATCATGGCACCTGATGCGCAGCCAGTACAGAGCACACCGAGTAACAAACAGATCATCTTATTCATCAACTGCCTCTTCTTGCGCGCTATCTTCGGCGAATTGAGCTACTCTTTTCCAAATTCTACCGCGAATCATCGTGCGCATTTGATCAGATGAGAGGTATTCGGCATGCATGGTATACTCTGTATCATCAGTGCGTCTGTATACCTCATAACCTTCAAACGCTCCCTTCTCACGAAACTCCCACGCTATGGTGCGCTCTTCAATAACACCTGTCCCGCTAAAAGTGCCCAGCAGTTCGTTTTCAAGAACAATCTCAAACGCACTACTATCTTGTGGTTTTATTGCAAAGTCGTTGACTATACGATCACCACCTACAATTTCAACTATCTGTGTGCATTGAAAGCTACTATTTTCGCCCTCTCTCACCACCCATTTTGTACGGAAGTGAAGAACATCTGGACTCATACTAAAACTCACCTGACCTGTGCCAAGCCACTCACCGGGCTGAAAGAGAAAATGAGTACTCATCAAAACATAAACCTTCTGCTATAAATACTTTGCAAAATTCCAATGGCAATCATGGTGCTGACGACGTGCGAGCCACCATAACTTACTAGAACCAGAGGCACTCCAGTGATTGGCAGCCAGCCACACATCATACCAATGTTAATCAGCACGTGCATTGCTAAAAAGACTGCAATGCCACTAGCAAGCAATCTACCAAAAGGATCTTTTGCAACAACAGTTACCTGAAAGCTACAATAGATCAAGGCATAAAAAAGAACGAGCAATAAAATGAGTCCGATAAAACCAAATTCTTCACCAAAGGCAGAAAAGACCGAATCAGTATAGGGAGCAGGCAATGATCCGCCCCTTGCATACTCGCTATTTTTCCAACCAACACCATGAATGCCGCCAACTGCAATGGAAGTGATGGCAGCTTTTTGGTGGTGTGTATTAGGATTTAAGCGTTCATACTGGTATTCTTTCAAAAATGTATATGCATAGGGCCTTGCATTTTCATGTGAGACCATGCCACTGAAGATGATAAACACTAGAGCAAAAGCTACAGCACCTATAAAAAGAAACAGCCGCATTACTGAAGGGTGAATATCGCCAAAATAGCACATGACTAAAGCCATGGGATACAGTACAAGAGCAGTACCAAGATCTGGCTGTTTGAGAATCAAAAGAAAAGGGAGCCCTGCAATTAAAAGTGCCCCACATGTGGTAGCAAATGAGCGCGATGAGTTAGCTCTTTTCTCCAAAAACCAGCTCATCGCAATGATCATAGCAAGTTTGGCAAGTTCTGAAGGCTGTATGTTGAACTGAATGAAGGGTAAACGATACCAACGCTGCACCCTTTGAATGGGGTCAGTAAAGAACAGTCCAATGAGGGCGATGATGCTAATGGCATAAATTACCCAAGCATATTCGCGGAGTTTGTTGTAATCAAATCCCGAAAAGAGAAAAAATAGTCCCCAGCCGATGAAAAACCATTTGATTTGCGAGCGCACCATTGAGGTCATAAAAGATGAGGTATCAGCACCATGATCCAACCTTAAGTCACCAAGAGTACACGATGAGTAAGAAGAAATAGTGATCAAGCTTATGCCCATCAAGAGAAAGATGATAAACACAACCCGTATATCAATACGGCTTAAAAAACGCACACTGAACATGTAAACCATTTTTTGTGAAACATATATGAGAATTACATACTACCATTTCAGCTCTGTAGATTCTACAAATAGCTGGCCAAAAAGGCATAAAGGCGACTTTGCAAAAGATACACTTGCCATCATCACCGCTGATGAACAGACTCAAGGAAGAGGCCGTCATTTGCGCTCCTGGATCTCACCAAAAGGCAAAAACATCTCTCTTTCTTTTGCCTTTTTTGAAGATACAATTGCCATATTTTCACCACTTTTTTTTTCGCAAATAGCAGCGCTTTGCCTCGTTCATGTGTTAAAAAGATATTCCATTGAAGCAGAGATCAAATGGCCGAATGATCTTTTGATAGAAGGTAAAAAGATTAGCGGCATCCTTACTGAAGCAGAAAAAGAACTTGATAGCACAGATACTTTTATCATTCTTGGCATAGGCTTGAATGTGAATATGACACAAGATGATCTTGTTAACATCCCTAAAGCAGCCACATCGATGCTCATAGAAACTGGCAACATTATCTCTCTCAAAACCCTTCAGGATGAAATCGTAAAGGAGTTTGTGCTTTTGTGGCAAAAGGCAAAACAAGAGGGTGTTCAGTCTTTAGAAAATGAATGGTTACAAAGAATCGATTGGATGCTGGCAAAAGAGATTTCTATCGTTGACCATGGAAAAGAGTTGAAAGGAAAAATTATGCGCATTGAACAGGATGGCTCGCTTACTCTCCTTCTTGCTGACGGGACGGTCTATACAGCGCATTCAGGAGATCTTTTTCTCTGAAAAGAAATCTGTTCAATTATTCATCCTGTCCCTATCATTTTTTCCATTCTCCAATTCGCTGAAGGTTTATATGCAAAATGCTGCCCTACTTTTGCATGAACGTGCTGTAGTAGTTTTAATGCTTCTTATTCTTGCCACTATCGGCACCATTACTTTCTCTGAGCGCTCAAAACATGCTAAAGAACGAAGTGATGCTCTTTGTGTTCGAGTCATTGGTGAAGTAGAAGAAGAAACAGTTGTTCAAGTATGCTCAGGAGCTACAGTTGCGGATGCACTTGCATCCATTACGTTTACTGAATTTGCAGATCCCCAAAAGCTCACCTACGATATGCGCCTTGTAAAAGATCAAGTGGTGGTTGTGCCAAAAAAGGGTAGCCTTTCTATTTTTGTAAATGGTGCTGTTGAAAAGGAGGAGCTGCTTTCGTTTGAAGAGGGAGCTACTTTTTTAGATTTACGAAAAAAAGTTCATTTGCAAAATAGTGCAGATAGCAAAGCATTCTTTCGTAAAAGGCGTAAGCTCAAAGAAGGCGAAACAATCACTATCGCCTTCAAGAAATAAATTTCTAACTTAAAACCGTTAATCTCTCAAAAATTTTCTCTGGAATTTTTTTGATGTTTGTAAGCTCCAGCACAACTAATGCCAATCCAGCAAAGCCGATAGCGACATTTCGAAACAAAATGTGAAAGTATTCGATATTGAATACAACAATGCCTACCATCATCAAGGCTGACAGCAGAGCAGGATATTCACCTTTCCAACCCGAGACTAACCAAACGGCCAAAGCTACTTCAACCACAGCGAAACTATGCAAAAATAAATCCAACGGAACAAATAGAAGAACAAATTTTGGAACATATTTCAAAAAATTATCTGGATGTATATATATTTCAACTGTGGCATACATAAATACAAAAGCCAAACCAACCCGTAATAGCCACTTTGCTAGATCTCTTTTACGTATATTAAACATTTTTATACCTCTACGTATACTTATTAAAAAAACAAATTATACACATTATTTAAAATAATGTCAACCTAACACCATACCAGTAAACTATTCAGTACTATTAAATAACATTCAGCACAGCTTTCGTTTTTTAGAAATTGCATTTTTTTCTTGTCTCAGAATTACACAATTGTTTATCAGTTAGCAAAATTTATTTTGGTGGCTGTTGTGGTATGTCCTGTGTGTCCAACTGCAGGTGCGCTTGGTGGGTATTTAGGCGGATATTTTGGAATTAATCCTCCTGAGCGACCAGAACTTCGTGTTATGAGCGCCTTGATCACTACAAGTATGACCGTCATTACTGTAGTTGCTCTGAGATGCTTATTTGGAATTTCCATTTGTGATGGAAATGGAGACTTTTCTTTAAGGAACATTGCTCAGGTTGGCACTATGACGCTCCTGTTAGGAATTATTTATTCAATAGCAGTAAATTATTTACTCCGGCAGCTGTTCCCAGAATCCTCGCAAAACGAAGCCCAAAATGAATCCTCTTGTCCTTGCCACTGCAAAAATGAAAAAAACAAGTAATCATAAGGAGTTTTTATGATGAATATAGTGTGCCTCAAATCATTTTTACTCACGCTGCACATGGCACTAGGCCAAGATGTAGCCAACACACAAGCTATAACAGCAACGACAGATCTGGGGAAAATTTATGCTTGTCCGCGATGTCGCCGTGCAAAACCTCCAGGACCTCGAAAACGTTCTAACACTAACAAGCAAAAAGAGAAAAATGATGACCAATAACATCTCAAAACTGAAAATCGCAACTGCTGTTTTTTTCTTCGGCTTTCTCTCAATATCTCTCCATGCCAATCAGCAGATAAAACAGGAAGTACTCGATGGCACCAAGATTCCGAAATTTGTAGAACCGCTACCTATAGTGAAACGAGCTGATGGCACAAAAGAGCTTGTGGTATCAGCAGAA
>JAHFTM010000134.1 GCA_023269335.1 Chlamydiia bacterium | reverse complement strand
TTGAAAAAAAGCTGACAAGTGTCTTGGTATTTGTCGGCTTGTTATCGAGGCTACAGTTGACAGCATATAAGGCAATCAGATGAGGAAAGTGCTGAGCAATTTCTCTCATGCTCTCAGAAGTAAGAGGTGTGTCATGAAGATCAAGCATGAAGACATCAGGGGCCAGAATTTTAATGAGATATTCTTTGATGTGTGTTGCATTTTTTTGTCCTTTCAGATGCATGTAGATGGCGCTCGCCATTGCCGAAGCTGCAGCCTTTTTATCTAACCAGGGTGTTGTACGATTAGTTTGAGATGATGGCTGGGAAGAAGTTACATTTAGAGACATACAATACTCACTTGTTAATTATTTGTTAAATATAAAACAAAACATACTACTAGATCGAAGAATTTAATAGTTATAGTGATTACTTTTTTTCTGCTAGTGTTGTGGAGAGGTCATATCCATCGAGCTACTCAAAAGCTTACGCATGAGGTGATTTAGGAGTTTCTTTTCTTTCAAAGTGCTATATTTTACCTTAGGTGCTATTTTTTAGATGGAGAATAGGGCAGCTTGTTTGAAAGCAATCGCACATGTTCGCAAAAGCTCTGGATATTCATTCTAAACCGATGTTTTGAGGCTAATTCTTCACAAATTTTATCAGCAATTCGCACCTATATGTAAAATACTAACAAAATGAGTGTGAAATTTGTTTGTGCCTCTGCACAACACGTCCAGCAATGGGTAAAAATTAGTCTTGCTTTTACTTGCTTTCGTAGGCCTGTTGCAGTACAGTGTCTCCTTCTTATTCAGTGAATATGTTATGGTACATTACTTTTTCAGCATTCTTCTACTTTTTGCATCTCTCAGCTGTGCTCCCTTTTATGCTTTAGAAACCACATCTCAGCCATTTATTCAAAAAAAACTCTCGCTTTTAGACTGTCAGGAAATGGCCCTCAAAAATAGTAAGGATCTGACGATTGCTGACATTGAAACGCTCATGACTCAGGATACGGTGAAAGAGATTAAGGGCAATAATTTACCTCAACTTACGGCTACCGGAAATTATATCTCGCGAAATAACCATAGAGGGGCAATTTTCTGGGCTAGGCCTCAGCCTTCACATGAGCAGCAGGAACACGAACATCACAAGCACAGACCACGAAAAGAGAAAATGAAAACGATTGGGGGTAACAAGCAAGTGCGCACTGCAAGGCTTGCACTCATTGTTCCCATTTATGATTTTAGTGTGACGAAAAACAAAGCGCGGTCACAACAGATGCTTGTGGATGCAAAAATTCAGGATCGAAAAAGAATCGAACAAGACCTTTTATATGCTGTCGCGCAGTACTATTATAAAATATTGGAAGCAGAACAAATTGAAGCAGTTGTCCAAAAATCAATACAAGTACTGAAAAAGCAAATGGCCTGCTCCAAAGATTTTCTTGCGGTAGGACTTGTAACGAAAAATGAACTTTCAGCAGTCGAGATACAGATTTCTAAGAGAGAGCATGACCTTGTCCGCGCAAGAAAAAATATGCAGAGAGCAGCGTTAGAGCTTAAACATCTACTTGGTCAAAGCGAAGAGATGAGTCTGGAAGTAGAAAATGTTATTGAAGAATGCAGCTGGAATAAAAATATAGATGGCCTGCTTGAAAAAGCAATTCTGCATCACCCAGAGCTCAAAAGCTTGGCTGCAAAAAAAGAGGCTAGCGTCTTTGACTATGAATCTGAAAAGGGCAGGCTTTTGCCTACTGTCGTTGCTTTTTCTAGTGCTAACGCCTGCTCTGATTCTTATCTGTTACATAAACACTGGGTAGATTTTGGCTTGGGAATAGAGCTTGCCATTTTGGATGGTGGGATAACAAATGTGCGCATCGACCGCAAAAGAAAGGCGATCAAAGAATTTGATTTGAGGTATCAAGTCAAGCTGGATGAAATTGAATTTGAAATAAAAAACGCTTTTCATGAAGTTGAAAGTGCCTTCCACCATATTCCTGTGGCAAAAAAAGAGGTCAAGCATGCCCAAGAGACTTTAAAGCTTACGCAAGACCTATTCGAAGAAGGGCTTGTCACAACATGCGACGTGCTTGATGATGAGGAGCAGCTTGATGTTGCCAGGTCAAACTACTATCAGTCCCTTTATGCCTTTCACATGGCAAAATCAGAACTTGAATATATAGCTGGGACAATTTGCAAATCACAAAAACAAAAATTACCAGAGTAACTATAAATGACCACCCATTTTTTTCTGTTTTTCTTTGCACTGTGCACCTTTTCTTATCGTTTGCAGGCGGAAAATGAACCGTGTCAAAAGGTTGCAAAAACAACTTTGCATGCAGTCGGTACAATATATCCACAATATAAAAGTGCACTTTCAAGCCAGGTGGCAGGAAGAGTTGAAGAGGTGTATGTAGAGGTTGGTGATCGTGTAAAAAAAGGGTCTCCACTCGTTAAGTTAGATCCCATCTTTTTTAAGATTAATGTAGCCACAAAAGAGGCTGCTCTTGCTGCAGCTCAGCTTGAGTTAAAAGATTCTAGATTGCAGCTTGAGCGCATGAAGAAGCTGTGGGAAAAGCCGGAGGGCGAAACTCCCTCTATTCCTCAAAAGCGATTTGACGATGCAAAAAGTGCTTATGAACAAGCTATTGTTTCAGTAAGACAGGCTTCAGCGAACTTGAAGAAAGCGAAAGTGGAACTTGATGAAGCGGTAATCAAGGCTCCCTTTGATGGAGTGGTCACAGAGCGCTTAGTTGATCCAGGAGTGGCTATCGCTGCAGGTCCACAGACAAAGGTGTTAGAGCTGCAAAGTCATGATCTTTTATATGTTGAATTTCCCATAGCTCAAACTGAGCTTTGCCGCGTTCAGGAAGGCAATCAAGTTCTGCTTGATGTTGAAGGAAGTCAGTCATCACTACAAAAAATTGATCGCATCTATCCCCACGTTGATGTGGAGAGCCGTACTATAAAGTGCAGGGTCTATATCCGCGATAATACTATCAGGCTAAGGCCAGGTTCGCTTGTCAAAGTGCGCTTACTAGAGCCTGTGAGTGATATTATGGAAATAGGAGCTACATCGTGATTTTGTCAGATCTTTCAATAAAACGACCAGTCTTTACGACGATGGTTATGCTGGCACTTGTAGTCTTTGGACTCATCGCTTTTAAAGATATTGGCGTTGATCTTTTTCCGCGAGTTGAATTTCCGGTCATCACTGTTTTTTCCGTACTGCCGGGAGCAAATCCTGAAACTGTTGAAACACAGGTAAGCGAGCCGATTGAAGATGCACTTTCAACCATCAGCTCCATCAAACATCTGCGTTCGACAAGCACTGACGGCATCTCGCAGGTGGTCATAGAATTTGACCTAGAAAAAAATGTAGACGTTGCCTTTCAAGAAGTGCAAGCAAAGCTTGCAACAGTACGCTCACAGCTGCCTAAAGACTTAGAAGATCCGGTAGTTGAAAAATTTGATATTGACTCAGCACCAATCATGTCAGTGATTGTAGGGGCAGCAGCTGGTAAAGATGTGTCATCACAAGAACTTTCCAGAATTGCTGATAAAACGGTAAAAGAGCGTCTACAGCAGATCAAAGGTGTAGGTCAAATTAAACTTGTCGGCAATCGCGAACGTACTATTTGGCTTTATCTTGACCCACACAAGCTTCAAGGCTACAAAATAGACACTCAGGATGTAATCAACGCTCTCCAAGATCATCATGTCGAATATCCAGGCGGTAGAATTACAACCACAGAAAGTGAGGTGATTGTAAAGACAAAAGCAGAGTTTTCTAAGCCGCAAGAGCTTGAGAACCTTGCCTTAGCTTATAGAAATGGCTCGCCTATCCGTCTTTGCGATGTGGGTCGAGTTGTTGACGGGCAAGAAGAAGAGCGTTCTCTTGCTCGCTTAAATGATGCCAAAGCGTGTGCTCTTTTAGTGCGTAGGCAGTCGGGGACGAATACCGTTGAAGTGGCCACTGAGCTGAAAGAGGCCATTAAAAAATTGCAAAGCGATCTGTTGTCACAAGGCGTGCAAATCGAAATTGCACAGGATCTTTCAGTCTATATACAAGATTCAATTCATGAAATTCAGTTTCATCTTATTTTTGGTGGTCTTTTAGCAGTATTTATCGTCTTGATATTTTTAAGAAATTTTAGAATCACTATTATTAGTGCTCTGGCTATACCCTTAAGCATTATAGCAACCTTTACGCTCATGCAAAAAATGGGCTTTACGATGAATACGATGACGATGCTGGCACTCTCTCTTGCCATTGGTATCCTTATCGACGATGCGATTGTGGTGATCGAAAATATATTTCGTCATTTTAAAAAAAGTGGCTCAAGTGAAGACGCTGCCAAAGTCGGGACTCAAGAGATAGGCCTTGCCTGCTTTGCCATTACCATGTCCATTGTCGCTGTGTTTTTACCGGTGGCCTTTATGAAAGGCATCATCGGTAGATTTTTTTATCAGTTCGGTCTCACAGTTACTTTTGCTGTACTTTTCAGCCTGTTTATCGCGTTCACTCTTACACCTATGCTTGCAGCTAAATTTTTAAAGGAAGAAAAACGTAAAGGGTTCATTTTTTCTGCAATCGGCAAGTTTCTTGAAAGCATCGATCGTGCCTATAGCTATTTACTCAAGCTTGCTCTCTCATTTCGAAAAACGACCCTTGCAATTGCTTCGTCAGCATTTGTTCTGTCGCTATTTTTAGTAAAATTCATTCACTCTGAATTTACACCCATCGAAGATCAAAGTGAGTTTTACATCAAAGTCAAAACAGCGCTTGGATCATCGCTTGAAAAAACCGATGCTGTGCTGATTGCAATGCGTGCTGAGATAAATAAAATGCCATGGCTGCACTACACCTTTACAACGATCGGTGACGGCCAACTTGAGAAGGTTAATGAAGGATCACTGTATGTGAAAATGGTAGCTAAAGATAAAAGAGTAATCGGCCAAATCGAAGTTATGAAGCAAGTCCGGCATATTTTTTCTACAGTCTCCTATCCATCCGTAAAGGCAAGTGTTGAGCCCGTTCCTCGTGTTTCAGGAGGTGCCAGAAGAACTTCTGCAATACAACTAGAAATTATGGGAGGCGACTTTCATAAGCTTGAAGAGATTGCCCACCAAGTTACAGCGCACCTTGCTTCCATAGGTAACTACGTAGATACCGACATCTCCTATGAAAAAGGAAAGCCAGAGTTGAGTGTGACCGTAAAACGAGATCGCGCTCAAGCTCTTGGGGTGTTACCGGTTGACATCGCCAGAGCTATTAAGGCTCAGGTGGGTGGTATTGACGTTAGTAAATTTAAAGACGAAGGGCAGAGATATGATATTTGTGTGAGGATGGATGAGCCTTTCAGATCCAATCCTGAAAGTATTTTACACATAAATTTGAAAAATGAAAATGATGAGCTGATAGCACTAGGTAATCTGGTAGATATTCAAAAAGAGGAAGGGCCAGTGCAAATTGATCGGCATAATCGCATGCGGATGGTTACTGTTTTTGCAAACTTGCAAGAAGGAGAAAAAACATTAGGCACTGCAATCAGCGAGATTACTACCTTCATGCAGGATTTACAAATGCCTGCTGGCTACAGCTTTAAGTTTTCTGGGAATGCTGACTCGATGAAAGAATCGTTCAACAATCTTCTATTTGCACTTTTTTTAGCAGTCATTGCTGTATACATGGTGTTAGCATCACAGTTTGAAAGCTTTATCCATCCGCTGACAATCATGCTGTCCATTCCATTTTCTATTATCGGTGCGCTTGGAGGCCTTGCTTTGACAGGCTCAACATTCAGCATTTTTACGATCATCGGCATCAT
>JAHFTM010000133.1 GCA_023269335.1 Chlamydiia bacterium | reverse complement strand
AAGCCAAGCTCATCTTCTCTTTTGACAAAGCAAGGCTTGCCAGAGGCTGTAAAAAATGAGTGCAGTGCATGAATACGAGATGTTACAGGATAGTCAAACTGTGGCACAGCATGAAGTTTACTTTGTAGAAATTCAAAAGCCTCTTGAATCATACCGTTGACTACTTCCTATTTGTGGTAGCCTGTACCCTTACGGATCTCAAAGGCACGAAAGATCTGCTCCATCAAAATCAGCCTTGTCATTTGATGAGTAAAGGTCATTTTAGAAAGGCTGACAAGCAAGGCTGCTTTTTTTATTTCCTCAGAAAAACCAGCCGGACCTCCAATTGCAAAAACCAGGCGTGAGCCACCCTTTTCAATTTCTTGAAACAGAACATCGCTAAAACCTAGGCTGTCCACTGCTTTGCCGTGTGGATCTAAAAGGATAGTTTGTTTTTCTTTACGGATCGCTAATTCAAGTAAGCTTTCGTCTTTAAACCAAAGAAACTCAAAGCTAACACTTGCCGATAGGCGCTTGATATACTCTTCAATCCCCTCTTCGAGCCAAGCTTCTTTTGTTTTGCCGACGGACAAAAATTTGATCTTAATCATGAAATTGATCAATTGCTTTTGTTTGGCAAAATTCAAAATGTGCGCCAAGGGCAGGATAGTTCTTTATCAACCAGTTATCTAAAGGACGCAACCGTCTTAAATCGTGTTCAAAGAGCGCCTTGGTAATAGGCGTTTTTACTTTGAATAGCTTGCCGATGTCAATATAGATCGCTTTATCTTCTAAAAATCCTAAGTTATCATTTCGCACAAGCGCCCCGTCGCTATCGCAAATCCCCTGCTTTGCGCAAGTGACAAGCAGATCAAAGATCTGCTCAATACGCACTTTAGCCTCATCCATTTTATTCTCATGCATCAGTGCAATAAGAGTTGGTTTTACAAGCTTGGCACGCTTTTGTAAAGCAAACTGCACCGTATCAAGTGGTATTGAGATCAGCTTGCCTCTTTTATCTAGGCAGACCACGCTTTGATGTTGATTTTTTGTAGCTTCAAGATGAAGGAATGTAACACCCGTTTCGCTAGCAACATATTTTTTTGCCAGCTCAAAACTTAACAGCGCCTTTTCACGCTTATTGTCTTTCAGTTTGGCTTTTCTTTTTCGTAATTTTTTACCCAAAAAAGAATCTGGCAAAAAGGCCACATAATCTTTGGCAACGCGAAAACGATCTTGCTGAAAAAATTTCAACACATAGTGCCCATCGCTACTCAAAAAGGCGTAGCACTGCCTACCGCGGCCTAAAAAGAAAAAGGGCTGTGCTAAAATCGCATTGGCACGTTCAATATCATCCTGAGAAGCCTTTAAAGGCTCTTGTAGCTGGTACTTTTTTTCAGAACTTACTTTCTGAATAGAAAATTCTTTTTTTGTACGCTTCATCTGTTTTGTAGTAAAGCCATACGCTTTATACAACACAACCGCTCCCAGAATAGCTCCAAGGGAGTACAAAAACATCTTCTTAAAGTTCATTGATCGCCTTTTGTCTTCGCTCATCGAAATAGGTGGCAAGCTGCGGATATTTTTCTTTCAACCATTTGTGAAGGGGGTAAAGTCGCTTGAGATCTTTGGCAAAAACTTCACGGTTCTTTATTGATTCCTTCAAGGCTAGCTTCCCTGAGTCAATGTAGATGGCATGATCATCTAAATAACCTAAGTTATTTTTACGAATGAGTGCTCCATCAGTATCCTGAATACCTTTTTTAGCACATTTTACAAGGAGATCATAAATCTGCGAAAGCCTCTCTTTGGCCTCATCAACTTTTCCCTGGCTCATAAGCTCTTCAATCGTTGGCTTGATATGCACTGCTTTTCGCTGCAGCATAAATTCAACCTCGTCCATATCTACAAGGTACTCATTGCCGATTTTATCAATAACTTTCACTGTTTTATGCTGCTTTTGAGTCTTGTTGAGATGAACAAAAAGCAGAGCTGTTTCCTCTTGTGCATTTTCAAATCCCACTTTTATTCCTGTAAAAAGGTAGCGCATGCGCTTTTTACAAGAAGCCTTTTTATCTTTTTTGAACTGCTTTACAAAAGGAATAGAATCAGGAACATAATCTAAAAATTGCGGCAGGCGCATCCTGTGATGACGAAAAAATTTTAGTACATACTTATTGTCAGCACTAACAAAAGCATAGCATTGAAAACCCCTGCCCAAATAATGAAAAGGCTGATCAAGAATGCTGTTAGCAAAGTCAATCTGCTCTTGACTCATAGGTACAGCCCATTTTTGGCTATAAGGCAGCGTGGAATGGATTTTCTCCATCGTAAAGCCCTCAGCACGGCTGTCTATGAAATGAACGACCCGATAAGATAAATAGCCCAAAGCAATAATGATAAGCGCTTTTATAAGCTTTTTTTGAAGTAAGTTCTTAATATTCACATGTCTCTCCTAACTGGAGCATACAGTATACCTGAGAGTTTACTTTTGTAGAAGAGAAGCTGTGAGTTCTGGATCCTGAAAGGTAAATCCTGCCTCACAAAGTTTTTGAGGAAGCACTCGTTCAGAAGATAAAAAAAGCTCATCGGCCATCGTGCCGCATACAAGGCGAAGTATAAAAGCTGGTAGGGTACAAAACGCGGGACGCTGTAAAGCTTGCGCAACTGTGTCAGTAAAAAAAGCATTGGTGACGGGATTCGGACTCACTAGGTTTATGGGCCCTGAAAGCTTACTTTCAAGTAAAAAGGAAATGGAGCGCTGCACATCATTAATTGTGATCCAGCTCATCCATTGCTTACCTGAGCCAATTTTGCCACCAAGACCCATTTTAAAGGGCAAAAACAGCTTTTTTAAAATACCGCCTTTTCCCAAAACAATGCCAAAGCGCAACATGACTGTTCGTATTCCAAACTGTTTTATTTTTTCTGCTTCTGCTTCCCACTCTTGGCATACTGTGGCTAGAAAATTTGAACCTAGTGATGAACTTTCTGAAAGCTCTTCATCACCTCGTGAGCCATAAATGCCGCAAGCTGAAGCTGAAATAAAAATTTTCGGTGGATTTTTGAGTTTTTTGATGCCATTGGCTAAAAGCTTAACCACCTTTACACGGCTATCATGAATTCTTTGTTTTTTCGCTTTTGTCCAGCGAAAGGCAACCACGCTTTCACCTGCTAGGTTAATTATAGCATCAAAACCCTCAAGTAGCCTTTCATCCAAAACATCCTTTTCAGGATCCCAAACACAAGAGGGACGCTTCAACGTTGCTATTTCATGTCCCTCACACTTGAGATGTGCTTGCAACTGAGACCCTATAAAACCAGAAGAACCAATGAGCAAAAGACGCATATGTACCTTATTTATTAATTAAAAAATGAATTATACCTGCGCTTCAAGATTTTGCAATCTTTTTCGGTTGTCATTTGCCTTCTCATATATGAACGAATGTTTTATGATTCACGCTCTACCTCACGAAATTCAGGAAATTTTATGGCAGACATCAACAAAGAAACGGTGCGCTATCTTGCGAAACTCTGTCGCATTGCTTGTACAGAAGAACAAGAAGAAGCTCTCCTTCATGATATGCAAAAAATTATCGGCTATATTGAGCTTTTAGGCGAGATTGACACCGAAGGTAAAGGCCTTGTTCCTTGCAATAACGTTTCTGAAAGTCTCACACAAGCACCCCTTCGAGAAGACTTGACTGGGGAAGTTCTTTCACGCGAAGAATTTTTAAAAAATGCACCACAGCATATTGGTGGGCTTATCCGCGTACCAACAGTTTTGAAGGGAGCGTAAAAGAAGATGTACAAAGACTCTGCTACAGAACTCACCAAACAGTTCAGTCAAGGTTCCCTTTCAGCGCAAGAAATTATGAAAGGCTACTTTGACCGCATAGAAAAATATAACCCCACACTTGGTGCGTTTTTGACTGTCTACAAGGAAAAAGCCACCCTGCAAGCGCAAAAACTTGATGAAAAAAGAAAGCGCGGCGAAAAGATTGGAAGGCTAGCTGCTATTCCCATAGCTTTAAAAGACAATATGCATGTCAAAGGTGAAACTACAACCTGTGCTTCTAAATTTTTGACCAATTTTAAAGCTCCTTTTAATGCCACTGTCACAGAGCTTCTGGAACAAGAAGATGCTATTATCATCGGCAAAACAAATCTCGATGAATTTGCTATGGGCTCTTCGTGTGAAAATTCTGCCCTACAAACTACCAAAAACCCATGGAAGCTTACCTGTTCTCCAGGCGGCTCATCAGGCGGCTCTGCCGCAGCGATCGCTGCCCGTCTTTGCCCTCTCGCCCTTGGCTCTGACACAGGTGGCTCGATTAGACAACCTGCCTCTTTATGTGGAGTTTATGGCTTTAAGCCTACCTATGGAAGAGTATCGCGCTATGGTCTAGTAGCCTTCGGCTCCTCACTTGATCAAATTGGCCCCTTTGCAAACTGTGTTCAAGACATTGCCTTGATGATGGAAATCATCGGACGTCATTCTGAAAAAGACTCCACAAGCACATTTAAAGAACCAGATGTAATTGTTGCCAATCTGAATAAACCAATCAAAGGCATGAAAATTGGTGTGCCCTGGCAGTTTCTTGAAGGATTGAGTCAAGAGGTGCGGCACTCCTTTGACGAGACTTTGAAAATATACAAAGACTTAGGTGCTGAAATTGTTGAGGTGGATCTTTCCATCTTGAAGTACTCTATTGCCATCTACTACATCCTAGCTACAGCTGAAGCATCAACAAACCTGTCGCGCTTTGACGGTATTCGTTATGGCAATCGATCTACAAAAGCTGTAACGCTGGATGAAGTCTACGATTTTTCTCGTCAAGAAGGCTTCGGTGCTGAAGTTAAACGCCGTATTATGCTTGGTACCTTTGTACTTTCTTCAGGCTACCAGGAGGCTTATTACAGAAAAGCACAGAAGGTGCGCACACTTGTTTTACAAAAATATAAAGAGGCCTTTTCCAAGTGCGATCTGATAGCTACTCCTGTCACGCCTACTGCTGCCTTTGAAATCGGTAGCATCAAAGATCCGCTGGAGATGTACCTAGCTGATATCTATACAATCGGTGCTAACCTTGGTGGTGTACCAGCTTTGAGCATACCGGCAGGCTTTACAGCCGACGCAAGACCCATCGGTTTCCAACTTACAGGACCACAAATGAAAGATGCACTTGTCTGTCAGGCAGCATTTGCTCACGAGCTTGTGACAGACTACTATAAAAAAATACCGCAAGGCTTTCAAGAGTAACGCGCGAGAAGAAAGAGAGAAATTCATGAAAACAGATCATCATCACGACTGGGAGCCGGTCATAGGCCTTGAAATCCATGCCGAGCTGAATACTAAATCCAAACTTTTTAGCAGTGCACCAAATCACTTTGGCGATGAACCCAATACAAATATCTCAGAAGTATGTACAGGTATGCCAGGAGCACTTCCCGTGATTAATCAGGAAGCTGTAAAAAAAGCTGCGCAGTTTGGTTTAGCGATAGGTGCAACAGTTGCCAATTTCAGCCAGTTTGATAGAAAATCCTACTTTTATCCTGATAGCCCACGTAATTTCCAAATCACCCAATTTCAGTATCCTATTGTTATTGGCGGGACGATTGTTGCAGCTGTAGGTGACACAGAAAAAGTATTCCAAGTGAATCATGCGCACTTAGAAGATGATGCTGGTATGCTGAAGCACTTTACAAACTTTGCAGGAGTCGACTATAACCGAGCAGGCGTTCCTTTGCTTGAAATCGTGTCTGAGCCTTGCATGCACTCTGCCAAAGAAGCCTCTAGCTATGCTCTAGCAATAAAAGCTATTCTTGATTACATC
>JAHFTM010000132.1:2609-5818 GCA_023269335.1 Chlamydiia bacterium | reverse complement strand
AGGATTCAAATAAATATCCTGCCCCAAGAAACTGCTTGAGCGTTTTCATTTTGGCTGGAGACTCAACAATAATTAAAGCTTTTCCCATTTGTGCCTAAATTCCTTTTCTTCTTTTATCGATATCATTTTTCTAATTTTTCTAAAAAATATTTTATTTATAAAAGCATAAATAAATTCGAACTAAAAGTTCAAAATAGCTCTCATGATGCATTATCAAGGCAAAGATAGCCCGAAAAAAAAGTTGCAAAAAAAATTGCAAGCAACATGCATTTTTGTGCTTCGCGTCCGATTTTTTATGAAAAACACATTAATTTCGGTTAAGTTTATATCGTTTTCCCGGAAGTTCCAAGACGATTTTTTTAAGGATGAGTTTAATAAGGATGGCTTGAAGGGTTGATATAGGCATTGAATTGATGCCCACAAGCTCATCTAGAGATAGTTGTGATCGCATTAAAAGGCCCACAATTTTTTGTTCATCTTTTGTAAATTGGCTTTCAGAAAAAGTGCACTTTTCTGAAATTTGCGATTTCAAATGTGTAAAATCGGATGTAAATCCAAGCGCAGCAAGAATTTCTTCTGGATGATCGACAAGTTGTGCAAGTCCTGATTTAATCAACCAATTATTCCCGCATGAATTTTCTCCGCCTGCCCTTCCAGGTAGTGCAAAAAGCTTTTTTTTATGTTTAGCTCCAAGTTCCATAGTAATCATACCCCCACTTTTTCTTGGTGCTTCGCAAAGTAAAATGGCATCGCTTAAAGCGGAGATGATGCGATTTCTTTTTGGGAATGTATAGCGTGATGGTGCAAGATTCATTGGAAATTCACTGATAACAGCCGATGATGAAGAGGCAGCAATTTGGTTTGCAAGTTGGATATTTTCTGTGGGGTAAATATCGCAAAGACCTGAACCGATGACTGCAATGGTAGCTCCGCAAGTAGGGCTGTAAACAAGGCTGCCTTTATGTGCGGCAGTATCGATGCCCCGAGCAAGACCTGAAATGACTACAACGCCTTTTTGGGCAAGTATTGTAGCAAAACGCTGAGCATCTTCCATAGCTTGAAAACTTGCGGCACGTGTGCCAACGATTGCCACCCAAGGTGTCTTTTTTTCTGGAAGTGTACCTTTCACATAAATAAGCGGTGGGGCGTCAGAAATTTGTTTGAGCATTTCCGGGAACTTGCAACTTGTATAAGGAATAATGGTTACCATTTCTTTTTCTACCAAAAGCTTATCCTCTTGCCAGTTGGTTTTATTTTCGCAGTTGAGAAGATAGTCAAGAGATTCTTGACGTAAGGTAAAAGGTAGGACTATTTGATTTTTGATGGCGTGTAACACAGCTGATGCAGACCCCAAAAAATCCACGGCTTTTTTAATGGAAGCGGCACCAAGAAAAGGGGTGTGAGCAAGGACTAATGTGGCATCAATTTCATTCATGAATCTGTACAAAAGTTGCAATTTGAGTAGTCGAGGATAAGAGAGTTTTACCTTTAGCTGCAGCAAAATAGTATTTTTAAAATAATTATTTATAGTATATAGTCATGTTAATGGGCCTAAAAATGGATTACCATGAAACGTGAAAATATAAAACAAGCGTTGTCTTACGAAACAACTCTTCAGATATTTCGTGATGAGCTACAGCAGGCAGTAGATCTTCTTGCTGAGCAGTTGTATGAAAAAGAGCCGGAAGCGGCACATCTTTTACAATCTAAAAAGATGTACAAAGAGCGCATTCAGCGGGAAATCAGAAGCTCTGTAGACTCATTCGAAAAAACAATGAATACAGCTGTTATTCAGCTTTTTTATGCACTAGCGGAGATAGCGACATTTCAGCCAGATAGTATCTCAGAACAAGTCAAACAAGATATTGTAAAACTTGCCACTTTCCAAAAAGCTATCGAGGAATCTATAAAAAAAATCAAAAGTAGCACAGAGCAGGATAAAAGCTATCAACAGATTTTAGGACTCAGCGAAGCTACAATGGAGGCCTTTTATCAAGCTGCAAAATACCTTTATGAACAGCAGCATTATGAAGAAGCTTCTGCCCTCTTTCAGCTGCTTATTGCTCTCAGCGGAAAAGAGCCTCTTTTTTGGCTTGCACTCGGCAATTCGGAATACTACTGTCAGCGGTATGAGTCAGCTCTCATTGCCTATGCCATAGCAGGACATATTGATCCCTTCGATCCTGCGTGCCATCTGTATTCTTGTAAATGTTACGAAGAGCTTAGGCAACTCGATAAAGCAAGAAATGCACTTGCCTTAGCACTCATAGCTATTGATGGTAGCGAAGGCCAAGCTTTGCTTGTACAAAAGATTGGTCAAGAGCAACAGCGGCTCGCAAGAAAAGTCGCTTAATAAAAGGGTAGAAAGTTATGGGAGAAGTGTCAGGTCCTGGTGGTATACATGGTATTGGGCCGCAGCCAGTAAGAACTACAGCCCCATCAGATGCAATAACTGATGTGCCTCATAGATTGCCGGCTCATAAGGCTCAATCAGTAAGAGAAGTACACTCTTCCGAAGAGGTGGTTGCAAAAAAAGAGCAACTCAATCAAGCAGCTGTTCCTGATAGTGCGTGGAAACGTGTAGCAGGATTTTTTGGCACGCTCATTTTTGGGACACTTGCTCTTCCTTTTGCGATAGTTCCAGTCATTGGTAAATTGATTGGATTTGTTGCTAGTAATAATCCAGATGGCCCAGAATTAGGATGGCAATTTGGCAAACGTTTGATGTTTCCATCATTAGTACTTTTTCCGCTAGTTGAAGGCAGCTTGAAGTGGCTAACAACAGGTGGTGCAATAGCGGCTCGACATGTAGAAGAAGCAGAGCTTGACACGAGAGATAGTGATTTAGACGATTTATTTGAAGAGCGCCAAGCTGACATACTCCTTAATAATAGAACAGCTGTAAGCACTCCAGCAGATGCAGTACTCACTTTTGAACAGGGCGACAGCCCGCCATCTGCTGCCTCAGTTACTTTTCAGCAACCACCACAACCTTCTACAGAAGTAGGTGGAGAATTTGATGGAGTAGATTTGAACGCTTTAGCTCCTGATTATATCCCAGCTGTTCGTGTATCTGATAACGCACCGGTTGCAGCTGAGTCAAGAGTTGAGTTTGTGTGCTCAGAAAAGTGTTTCAATGAGTTAGCTTCTGATCTTAACACAAGTTCGAATCGCCATATCTTCCATACTTTAGAGAGTGTACTTGAGAA
>JAHFTM010000132.1:0-2599 GCA_023269335.1 Chlamydiia bacterium | reverse complement strand
CAGGAATACTTCCTCTCCTAGAAGTGCACATTCAAGCTGTAATCGCGGACTTCACATTTAAGAGTATTTGTGAGGAAATAGAGAAGCAGCGAGCTGGGAGCCAAGATAGAAAGCTCACCCCTGAGCAACAGAACATTTTTTTAAAACAACTGATAATAGCTGCTAGCTATACTTCTGATAATGAACCAATGTTTGCTAGTATGAGAGAAAATTTTAGTCCTGAAATTCAAAAAATGGTTGCGCTAGAATTGATTCTTGGAGGTGCAAGAGCTCTTCTAGGGATAAAAGATGTTAAAGATGAAGATATTCAAAGAAGAATGATTCAGAGATATGAAATAGCTCTTCTAGGGATAAGAGATGTTATTCGTAAAGATATTCAAAATAAAATATTGTTGGAGCTTATAGATCGAAGTCCTACGCCAGATAATCAACAGATCCCGGCGCTCAAGTTAGCTGCGATAGTTTTTGATTATAAAGCTTTATTAAAGGATGCACCTGAAAAGTTACGTCGATTTAATGTACTAGTAAAGACTTCGTAGTTCCCGCACGTCTATGATTCTTAAAATTGACTTTATTATATCTTGTTCGCGCAAAGTAGAAATGAAAAAGGGCAGCTTTTGGCTGCCCTAGGACTTGAAACTAGAAGGAAACAATCACTGTTCCTTCTATCCAGACTACTTCTTCAGCTGCCAGCTTATTTTTTGCTGTCTCATTCTGGCTGAAAGAAAGTGTCGGAAATAGAGTTGCTGCTGCTGTGTAAAACAGCGTGGCTAGCTCCTCTTTACGCTCAGCTTGGCGAGCGTGTAAAAGATCACTTGCAATCATATCTACTACCCCAATGCGGAGTTACAGATCACTTGCCAACCTTAAATAGGTGAGGCAAAAGACCCATTAATTTTCTGTTTATAACATTGTCACATAAGGTACGTCTTAGAGCGTATCGCCGGCTGCTCACCTCCTTTTTGCTCGACTTCTCATACCAACGTGAGTAGGAAATTTTACATAAGCCTACTTCTTATGCCAATCACACTTCCGAAAAAATGCAATTAATTAACGCGATGTACGAATTTTTCGATAGCAGAGTCAGGCCTGCGATTTTGCAATTTGCAGCTCAGGCAAATCACATAATCACAGACTAGACACGCAATTAAAATTCGCACATCGCATTAATTATTTATGTAACATACTAACAAAAAAACAAGCAATTTTTTTATTCTAATTGTTTACTTTTTTTTCAGCTTTACCTAAAAAATCCAATAAGGACGTTTCTTTATCCTGAAGATGAGATACAAGTTCAGGGTATTGTGTGCTGCTTTTCAGCTTTTCAACTGTTTTTTGTGCCCGTTCATGAAAACCAAGCGCGCGTAAAATCGCAGCCTCTTGCAAAAGCGTGAATGCATAAAGAAGACCATTTGTCTCTGTGCCATTTTGAGCTTCGATATTTTTTTGCAACGTATTGGCTTCCTCAAAAGCTTCTTTGAAGCGATTTTCTGCAGTAAGAGAAGAGATCTTAGAAAAACTTGCAAAAAGAGGCATGTTTGAGCTTAGGAGTGTGGCAATAGCTTTATTTGCATAGGCAGGGAGTTCTTTTTTCTCTCCTTTCAAGATCAGCCATTCAGCAATAAGGCCATTATAGCGCTCTTTTATCAGCGGGTTCGATTTTGCAAGAGCTTGCAAGCTTGCAAAAAGTTCATCATCAGTCTTAGAGGTTAGCTTTTCATCTTTGCCTTTTTGAGTGTCAAAAAGTTTGGAGCTCTTCATGAGCTCATCTGCGTAAAGAGAGGCGAGTTGGTAGTTTTCAATTTGCGACGCCTTTGACTTTTGCAGCCAAAAGAAGCTGCCGCCGAATAAAAAGAGGCATGCTAGTGCTGCATAACAAAGCTCTTTTTGTTTTGTGCGCAACGTGGATAAAAACGGTGAGTGCAAGAGGCGCTCCATGAGCGGCAGATGGGAATCAATTGGGTTTTTATTTACTATGACCATAACGAACCTATAAAATTTTCATTGTATTTTAGACGAGTAAGCCTGATTAAGACAAGAGAGGAAATGGTACAGCATGATTGATATAGGTAGAGTAGCTATTCTCCTTGTGTCTCTTTTAGGGGTTTGGCAACTGGCAAAAATTCTTCAAAAAGAAAAAGCTGCGTTTGCTCTTTCACGTCTTTCAATTCCTCAAAAAAAATCTCTGAAATACAGACTTTTTCAAGCAAAAGATGGGCTTTTTTTTCTGGCACTTTTCTTTTTTGGGCTTGCCCTTTGCAATCCATCTTTAAGTGAAAAAAGTATGTCTTTGTTGCAGCCACTTCCTAGAAAAGGAGTTGCTATCTATCTCTTGATTGACGAATCGGGTTCTATGGACGAAAGTGCTTCATTTGACAAAGGAAAGATGATCAGTAAAAGTGACTTTGCTAAAGAGCTGGGCCGTGAAATTATTGAAAAAAGAAAAAATGACCTCATCGGGCTCGTTGGCTTTGCTCGCAAAGCAAACATCATCTGCCCACTTACTTTAGATAAAGAGATACTCTCTTCTCGTTTGAATTCGATGCAGGTAGTGAAAAATGAGGACGAGGAGGGCACAGCTATTGGCTATGCCATTTTT
>JAHFTM010000131.1 GCA_023269335.1 Chlamydiia bacterium | reverse complement strand
TGCGACCATTATAAATTCCTTGAGAAGCTGGGAGAGGTGGAGCTGCGGCAGCATCATTGTCTAGAGGTTGTGATTGCAAGGAGGGCTGTGTTGGATGTTCTACTGTTTGGCTTGTCATTGTATTTTTAACCGATTATTTTTTATCTGCGCCGTAATTTCAGTAACCTTGTTTACGCAGAGATGAAGAGAAACAGATCTTCAATTTTCTCTGCGTCTTTTGGTTCCTCACCTGTGCGCCTTATGAACTCCGGATTCAGCACATTACTTACCAAGACTACCATTTCCTCACTTTTTACTGTTTTGGATGTTGAGGAATCACAATCGTGGTGCCAACTTTAAGTGAGTTAATATTATTGATTCGTTCACGATTTGCCTCGTAAATTGCTCTCCAGCGATTTGGTGTGCCATAGTAGCGAACAGAAATTTTTGACAAAGTATCGCCCTTTTGCACCACATAGACATTTGATGTTGGATCTTGTTTTGCAAGGGTTTCTTTTGTGAGCTTCTCTTTGGATTTTTTTGTCTTGGCTTTTGTAACTTTTGTAGTAGTAGCTTTTGTCATCGCTATCCCATCAGCATTGACAACAGATGCATCTCTTGCTTTGGCGACACTTTTTTCTATGAGGCTTCTGAGTGCTTGGCTAGTCATTGCTACAGCATCTTCAGGGGTAGAAAGAACAACAGCAGATTGACTAGCAGTTTCGACGCTTTGCTTTTCAAAAGTTGTCTTTTCTGATTTTGTTGGTTTTATGCTTGCTTGTATGGTAGCTAGTTCTTGATTTGGCAGCTGATTCGCTTCTAATTTTTCCAAGCGTGATATTACTGTCTGAAGTTTTTCTTCAAACTGCAAAAGAGTTTCTTTTGAGACTTCAGGTTTTACCTCCATCTGCACAAGATTCTCTTCTTCATTTCTGAAGAGGCCCATTAAAAAGAGGAAAAAAAGAAGAGCAAAAGTTGCTCCGGATAAGATAAAAAGGAGTTTGCGCTTTCCCATGGATGATTCGCTGTCGGGAAGAAGATCTTTTTCTTCTGCCGGAAAATCTTTGCGATATTGTTCTAACATAACGTACCCCGTTGACAGTTGCTGTTCCTAAGTTCACCATATTGGCGAATTTTCATCACGTAAAAAAGCTCAACTGTGGAAGATATTCTGTCTTCCCAAAAAATAACCTATAAGCGCACCCGTAATATGTGCGGTATTGGCGATAATAATCTGGATTGAGCCGAAGCCAAAAATTTCTAAACCAAAGGTCAAGAGTGACAAACAAGCAAGTGCACCAATGAAAAAAAGAATGAAATGAAATGTGCTAGTTGCCATGTGATAGCCCTCCCAGGGGGCTGTTTTTTGACGTGCACGAATGAAAAAGGCCATCGAGCAGACAACTCCTGAAAAGCCAATAAAAAATGGGCCTGAGATAAGGTATTGGGCAACGTTTGCAACGACAGCACAAAGGGTGATGAAAATAAGATAACGACCTATGCCGATATGTGCTTCAATTTGAGTGCCTAAAATAAGCAGCCAGATCATGTTAAAGAAAAGGTGAAGGATATCAGCGTGAAGCAAAATAGGTGTGACCAGGCGCCACACTTCGCCTTTCTTTATTTTTCCAAAAAACTCTATATCTTGCCACATTGGTGGTTCAAACGCTTTGTATGCGATGAACCGCTTGCAGGTTTGTACAAAATAGGGGTAAGCGCCTTGCCAGGGCGCGCTTTTAAGATGTTCTTCATAGAGCAGCTTGCCGGCAGGTGGTAATTCCTTTGGCTTCAAAAGCGCATCATAGCCATAAAGAGATACGATTTTATCGATCAGCTCAAAAGACTCTGGATAGTCAAAAAGCAACGCTTTTTCTAGAGGAGATGTGGTGATGATCTCACTGCTTACAGCAGGGGGTATTTTTTCAGTACTCGTTTCTGTCCAAAGAGTTAAAAGAAGCAGTGAACAGCAAATCAGTATCAGAAAATTAGTAAGCCGGAAGTGGGTTTTGAACGATCGTTCGGAAGGAGGCTTTATTTTTGTTTTCAACTTTTTTTCTAAAAAGCGCTTGGTGTCACTCATAGTTTCGTTTGCTGGCATTTCGGATTCAGGCTGTGCTAACTTGCTGTCTTGCAATTTTGCAGCTATACGATCTACTTTGTGCAGTTCAGGATTTTGTAAAAATGCTTCCAAAAGCTTTTGAGCTCCTACAACCTGGTCTTCATCAACAATCCAGAGGCGGAAGATTCTATTTCCGTATGTATCGCTTGCCCAGTTGCTATCGACAATTTCTTCTTGCAAGTAATTGATTTCCTTAGCTTGCAAAATAAGGCAAAATTTTCTCAACGTGTCTATGTTATCGTTATCTAAGGGGTCTTGCGACCAGATAAGGCGCATAATTCTTCAATTTTTTTTGTGATTGCTGATGTTGAAAGGCCGGGAATTAATTGTACAATATGCATTTTTCCTCCATTCTGGCGAACAACATCGGCTTCAATGCAGTTTTCGCCATACTCGGAGCCATTGACATGCACATCTGGGCGAATTTTCGAAAGTAGCTTGCATGGATCAGTTTCTTCGAACCAGGTAACAAAATTGACAAATTCAAGTGCTGACATCATTTCCAGGCGTCCTTCAAGGGGAATTATTGGCCTTAAAGGACTTTTATATTGCTTGATAGAAGCGTCGCTGTTGAGTGCCACAATCAAAACGTCAGCTACCTGTGAAGCTTCAAAAATCATATGAAGATGACCTGCATGCAACAGATCAAAGGAGCCATTGAGTGTGGCGATTTTTTTTCCTTCAGAGCGTAATTGTGCTACTTTGCGTTCCAACTCATCAGGGTGGATCCATTTTCTTCTGCAATATTCTTTGAAGCTCATTTCTTCTTCCGTTTCTTTTCTTCAATTTTTATTTTTGCCGGCTCTTTTTTGCGCAGTGCCAAAGTAGTTTGGGCGACAAGTGTTGGAAATGCAAGCTTAAACACTTCATCATAATGTTCCACAAAATGGATTGTAATTCCATTTTTGATGTGTGAGGGAAGCTCATCAATATCGCGCAAGTTGTCTTTGGGTATAATCACCACTTTGATGCCCGCACGCTTTGAGGCAACAAGTTTTTCTTTGACCCCTCCAATCGGCAGCACACGTCCTGTTAATGTAAGCTCACCAGTCATAGCAAGATCATCAACTACAGGCGTTTTTGCTAATAGTGAGAGCATCGCTGTTACCATTGTCACCCCTGCAGAAGGGCCATCTTTGGGTGTTGCCCCTTCAGGGATGTGAAGGTGCACTTGATCTTTTGCAAAAAAAGTAACTCCAGGCAGATATTTTTCACTCGCAGCATGAAGGTAGCTCCAAGCTATTTCTGAAGATTCTTTCATCACCTGACCTGCTTGACCAGTAAGTTTCATCTCAGTTTTTTCATGTGCAATTTTAATTGCCTCAACGTAAAGAGTTGTGCCACCCATAGATGTCCAAGCTAGGCCTGTACATACACCAATAGGTGTTTTTTCATAGAAGCGCTCTGAATGGAAAAGGGGCTTTCCAAGGTATTCTTGTAAGTCTTTTGGCTCAATGACATATTTTTTCGCCAATGCTTTCTCAGTGGCTTTTTTATTTACCTTGCCTTTATGGATAGCAGCTTCTTTGTCGCGCACAATTTTCACAGTGATTTTTCGGAGAATTTTTTTAATGTTATTTTCAAGCGTTCTTACTCCTGCTTCTCTGGCATAGCCCTCAACTAACTTTCTAAGTGCTTCTGCTGAAAAACTGACTTGATTGGTTTTCAAGCCCATCTGTTTTCTGTGTTTGGGAATTAGATAGCGTTGAGCAATTTGCAGTTTTTCTTGTGTGACATAGCCTGAAAGACGCATTACGTCCATTCTGTCTAACAGTGGATCGGGAATAGTATCAAGAACGTTTGCTGTTACTATAAAGAGTACATCGGAAAGGTCGCAACGCACATCTAGATAGTGATCAAGGAATTCGCTGTTTTGCTCAGGGTCCAGTACTTCAAGTAGTGCTGAAGCAGGATCACCATGATAGCTAGAAAGGAGTTTATCCACTTCGTCTAGCATGATTACAGGGTTCATTGTTTGACAGTATTTCAGAGCCTGAATGATCTTTCCAGGCATAGCTCCAATGTAGGTGCGCCTGTGTCCTTTAATTTCAGCTTCATCGCGCATGCCACCAACAGAAAATCTGAAAAATTTACGGTTCAATGCTCTGGCAATGCTTTTACCGACACTTGTTTTTCCGACTCCAGGTGGTCCTACAAGGCACAAAATACTGCCTTTTAAAGTGCCAGAAAGCTTAGCGACACCGATGAATTCAATAATGCGTTGCTTCAGATCTTCAAGGCCATAATGATCTTTTTCTAGGACTTGCTCAGCTTCTTTTAAATTGTGGATGTCAGGGCCTTTTATGCCCCAAGGAGTAATTGTGAGCCAATCAAGATAGTTTCTGGATAGAGCAAATTCAGGCGACTGTGGCTCCAAAGAGGTGTGTTTTTCCATCTCTTCGCGAATCACTTCTTTGACATCATCTGGCACTTTACGCGTTTTGAGGCGTGTTTCGAACTTTTCTTTATCACCTGTCTTATCATCTTTTTCGATGCCCAGTTCTTTTTTAATTGTTTTGAGCTGCTCACGTAAGTAAAACTCGCGCTGGCTTTTGTTGATAGTAACTTCTATTTTCTGGTTGATACTATTCTGTAGGTGGCTTAAATCGAGTTCTTTTTTCAAAAGGACAAGAGCTTTATCGATACGACCTGGTATATCATAAGTTTCTAACACCTCTTGCAGCTCTTCGCGACTTGCTGTGGTAAGTGCAACGGCAAAGTCAGCAAGTTTGCCGGGTTCTGTAAAGTCTGAATGGCTTAAGAAGATCTGCAGTTCTTCTTTAAAGAGGGGATTTAGTTTTAAGAGCTCTTTGATGGTAGAGATGATGGAGATAGCATAGGCTTTTAGCTCTTTTGTGAGAGATACTTCATCCTCGAAATAGGTTACTTTTGCTAAAAGCTGTTTTGAGCCCTTCACAGGGTGGTCGATCTTCACTCTTTTTTCCATGTTGAGAATGACTTGAGCTCCGCCTTGTTCCATGGGGATGATGCGTAAAACTCTGGCTAAGACACCGACCTTATGGAGGTCTCCAAAGCCAAGTGTATAAATATCAGCCTCTTCTTTTTTCGTAAGAACAAGGCCAATGAATTTATTCTCTGATTTGGCAATGATTTTCAGCACTTCATAGTAAGGTCCAGGTTCAATCATGATAGGAGCTGCCATGCCAGGAAAGAATGGGCGGCGTAAAATAGGGAAGATATAAAGATGTTCAGGAAGGCGTATATTGCCTTTTTTTCCTGAGGTTGCTGTTTGGTTGAGAGAGTTTAAAATTGTATCTTCAAGCTCAGCATCAAAGCCGGAATTTGCTGCAAAATCCAAGAGATCACCACGTTATAGATGTAAAATTCAGTAAGGATTCAATTATACGGGGCATAAGCTTAAATTTCAAATAATCCCATCTTTTTAGTGCGTATCGAGCGGCAGCCAGCTTGCTTTGATATTGAAACGCTTGGTGATATGCTTTTTCCGCTCTTTTTCTATGAATGTGCTGTCATCATCAATACCAAGCTTTTTCATGATAGTAACTTTTAGATCTTCAGCTTTTTTTAATAAATCAGCGACTTTTTTTTGATCTGTTTCACTCAGAGATTGCGTCTTTTGCAAAGCTGTGATTTCCTCTTCACTTGAGTTCAAGCAAGCATACACATCTTTGATCTTTTTCTTTTTGAACCACAAAAGGTGGTTTTGTAAAAGAAAAAGAGGGGTAATAGTGAGAGGAATTGATTCAGTTGTAACTATTTT